>JANZZA010000399.1 GCA_026419655.1 Armatimonadota bacterium
GCGACTCCCTGGCCGCGCAGGACAACCCGAAAGCCTGTCAGGTCGCGCACCAGTTCCGGGTCGAGGCGTTGCCCGTCACAGATTCCGGGCGCCCAGAGCCAGAGGGTGGTCTTATCCTGCGTGGCCGCCTTTACCTTGGCCCGCGTTAGCCCATCCACAATCATTGCGTCCAGAAAGATTAGCAGCCGGTAGCGGCTCAGATCGGCCTGCGAAAGCTGGGATAACAGGAGCGAGTCAAAAGGCGCCCCAGTCTTGTAAAGCTCCGTGGTCACTGTGTCCAGCATGGCATAGTGCGTCTGCATTGTCGTGCCGTCCGGCAGCAGATACATGCTTTCCGGGTCGCATATCACCGCAACCTGAGCCACGCGGCGCTTTGGCTTCTCCATCAGCCGCTGGGCCAGCGCTACCAGCTTCCTTACCTCGCCGATGAGCGCCGGTTGGTCGTACCAGCCGCCCCTGCCCTCCGGACCGAAATCACACCACCACAGAGCACTACCGGCGATGAGCGCTGTGGACAGCTCCCGCCGTATGGCCGCGATCGAAGATGCCTCATCCGGCAGGCGGCCATGCTCTTCGACTGTATGCAGGTGCGTGCGGGTATCTGCCTCTACCATGTGAACCTTGCCAGCCAGCGGGAAAATCTCCGGCAGGCACCGCAGGCGCCCGTCCTGGCCCATGAGACGGTGGGAATAGTCGTAGGGCGCCGCGAAGTAGTCCACGTGAGGCGACTTGAGGAGCCTGGCTATCTCCAGGTGGCCGCCCTGGGTCTGGGGCGGTACACCGTGCCAGTAGCCGTAAAAAGCTCCGCAGATGGCCCGCCCGTCGGTTATCTCTTTGGCAGCGCGGCAGAAATCTTCAATGCAATCCGCTGTCAGCTCCTGCTGGCACAGGTAGTAGTCCATTACTGGCCGGCGCAGTGCCGGGTCGCGCAGGCCCAGGGCATCGGCGGCGAGGCGCTCCGGGCGGCCTGGCACCTGGGCAGTCTCAAAGCTCGCGTCCGGTTGGCGCCAGGCCTTCTGGAGGTTTTCGACCGTCCCATAGCGGCGGCGCAGCCACTGGCGGAAATAGGCCGTCATTGCCGGCCCCGTGTCGGGCATCTGATTCGTCCAGCTCCCGAAATAGTGCCACTCGGTGTAAATGCCGTAGCCGGGCTGATAGCCAATGACGCGCTTGCCCCAGGGCTGGCTTTCGATGTGTTCGATGCAGCGCCGCCACAGGTCCATCATATCCCGCCGCCAAGCTACCGAAGCCAGAGAAGGTCGCCGGACGTTGAAACACTCGTCAACGTCGGCGAAGCCATTTGCCGCCGCGTAATGCACCATTTCTTCGGCATGCGCGTCCATCCACCAAAGCGGCGGGACAAGATGCAAAATCAAGATGAGATAGGCCTCCGGGTCAACTGAGAGGTAGCCGCGGATGAAGTTGTCCAGGTCGTCGAAGCGGTACTCTCCAGGGAGTGGCCAGCATTGCGCGAGCTCCCAGTAGCCGCAGTAAACGTGCACGCCGGCGTCCCGAAACAGGGCAATCTGGCGCCGCCCGTGCTGTGTCAGGGGGTCTACCGTGCCGCGGTAGATCAGAGCCGGCCGTGGTGCGCCGTTGATGAATAGCGCCGGCCAGCCGTTCTCGTACTCTATCCTCGCTGTGACGTCCGGTTCCCGGTCTATGCCAGGCGGCAGGGCAATCAGTCCCGCAAACCACTGGCGGTAGCGCTCCAGTTCACCGGGCTGCAAAAATGGCTCAAGGTCAAAGGCCGGGTGATTGTACCACGGCTGGGCGAAGGCGTTTCCGACGATAGCCGCTTGAGGCCAGTTGGCGTCGTCGAATCCTGGCCGGTCCCAGCCGGGCGGGTTTTCGCGGGACACTCGGAAGGTAGTGTCGGAGAAAATCTGGTATTCGGTGCCGTCGGCATCGCGGACGAGACCGGCCGCTATAAGCCCGCCTGGCCCGCCGGCGTTATGCACGGCGAAGCCCAGGACATTTTCTCCGGCCGAGAGAGCCTCGGTCAGGTCGTACACCGCCCCGCAGCTCACGTGCTCCACTGGCTCCGGCGCAGGCTTGCCGTTTATGGTGAAGACCAGACTGTCGTCAACAAGTAGCCTCAACCGTGCGTACTCGGGGTTGCCTGCCAGGCGGATAACTTTCCGCAAGTACCGCGTCTGTCCGGCACCTTCTACGGCTGGCCGCTCCGGGTACCAAATCCATGACGCCGCTGTAGAAAACTCGTCGCCTGCGGCCATCGCGGCTAACACTCCCAGAAGAAAAGAAAGCACCGCGCGCTTCCAATGTAGCGTCCTCATATGCCTGCTGCTCCCGCGCCAGAACCACCTGAGGGGTATTCAGTTTTCTAAGGATACTGCTGCAAAAGTTTCTACAGCGCTTGGGAGATGGCCCCCGGGGGAAAGGTGCAACAGACAAGTTTATACACTCTTTGTGGCCCTGTATAGACCAGTGCCGGGTTCTGGGATAGACCACCACAATGATTCGCCGGGCATTACTCTTTCCAAGCCGGAACAAAATTCTGAGTAAACATAATACTCCCACCCGGGGAAACCCCTTTGAAAAGGGCTATCCCCAGACTCCCTTCCCAAACTTTCTCGTGGTGCTTCCGCCCCTAGGGCATTGCAGCTCATTACGGCTCGCCGCGGATGAAGTCTATTTTTATGCTGGCGGCGGTGGCACCGCTCATAGGGTCAAGTCGGATGGCTGTGATCGTTTTGTCGCGCCAGAGCGGGTGATCGCCCACTTCGAAGTAGTAGTCGTGAAATTCGCCGTCCGCCCGTATCGTGATTTTCGCTGTCTTATCTTCGGCCCAGTGGGGAGAGTCCGTGGTAGTCCAGTAGAATTCTGCGCCAGCGCCTTGGGAGACGGCCATCCGCACGTGGATTCTCTGAACCCTGGAGCCTTCAACCTTGCAGTTCCCCCGGGTCATGTATGGGTCGCTGCCGGTCGCCTGCATGACCAGGCAGCCGTCCTGAATGCGTAAGTCGGTCAGGTGGTTGGCTGGCCGCCAGCCGCCGTCGTCGGTGTCAAAGCTGAAGTCGAGGGCGGTTGCGACGGGTGCCTGGAGGTGGGTCGGGCGCGGGGCGACTGGCCGGACGCCTATTTCCATTTTCCCTGTCCTGCCAGGACTAATCTCGAGCATCGAGTACGTGCCGTGGTAGCACCAGCCGACTTCTGGCCCGGAGCCGAGGCTTTCCCGGCGCGGCAGCTCGGCTCCGCCAACAGTTACCGTCGCAGGCTCTGCTAGGCCACATATTACGACGCGCGTTGGCAATGGCTCGGGTGCCGAGAGCGAGAATCTCAGGTCGTCGCCTTCAACCTGTGCTCCGCTGACCTTACCGCACGCATTTATGTACAGCGTCCCGCCGTCGGTCTTTACCTGAGTTGTCGTCGGTTCTGGCTCATAGCCCATCAGTTTGTAAACGTTTTGCAGGATCATTCGCGGTGCGAAAACCCATGGGCAACGGGCGCCATCCAGCGTGCTCATGTTGTCGGGCCAGAGTGTCAGTTCTTCTTCCGCCGTGCCCTGCTGGTACATGGCCGAGATGACGACGCCGGCAGCCAGCATCCGCCACGGGTAGGTGTTGTCAACTTCTGCAAGCTTCTGGGCCGCGTAAGCCCAGCGCAGGCCGTTCCACTGGACCGGTTGGCCGAACCATGAACCCATGTACCAGGTAGCGCCGAAGACGGGTATCGAGGCGTACCTCATCCACGGAAAGGCGTCTACGTCCCACTGGTACAGGAAGGGCAGGCCCGTCTCCAGCCAGTAAACTGCCCGCTCCAGCCAGCGGCGGTCGCCGGTGGCCCAGTAGCCTTCCAAGTAGGCTTCGCAGGCATCAGCGGAAGCAAGGACGTCGGGCGTGTGGACGGGCACTTCCCAGACCTGGGCCGCCCTGGGCACCATGAATTTTTCCATGTACCGCAGCGCCTTCAGACCAGCCTCCAGCGCTGTCGGGTCGCCGGTCATGCGTGCAACGCGAAGAATCAGATAAGCTGACCGCGCGCATAGCCCGACAGCTTCCTGGCCCTCATAGCCTAGGTCGGCGTAGTCCATGCCCTTGAAGATGCCAGTGGTGGCGACGTAGGGATGGAATCGCCAGCCGCCGTCGGGGTCTTGGCTGGCCATGGGCGACGCGGCGATGTCGCCCGCGCCGACAAGGTGCGAAACTGGCCGTCCAAAGAAGAAGCCCATGTCCTCGGCCACTGGCTCCACCCACGGATACGTGCGCAGCACTAGGCCAATCCGCTCCTCCAGCTCGCGGCGAAGTGCTGGGTCGTCGGTCAGCTTGGCAGCTACCACGCAGTCGAAGAGATAGTTAGGGTTAGGAGAGATGTCAGTGAATCCCGGCGGGCCATTCTTAGAACCCATCCAGCCAACAGCTTCAGGTACCCATAGCGTCTTCAGGTATCCCTGGCTGCTCCACTCGATTTCATTAATCCACTCTTCGCGAGTAGGTTCTTGCCAGTACCCATCACGGCGCGCTGCTGCGGCCCATGCGGGCAGGCCGTCGCCGCGATATTCCGACGCCGCTGGGCCGCGGTCGGCGTGCCTGGCCTGACCGCGCGGCAGGTCTCGCGGCGGTGCTACGCCGTAGATGCCAAACCATGCGCGCATGGCGTCCATGGCTGTCGAAGAGTCAGGATTGACGTAGATGGCGGCCGTCAGCCTAATGTTTCGCGCACCGACCCCAGGGGCCGGCCAGCCTTCTTTGGCTTCGCGCTGGTTGGGTTGCACGTAGGGCGGTGACGGGACGAACAATCCCATTAAGTGCGAGGCATGGCCGCCAAAGCGTGGTGCGCTCTTGTCGGCGTCTGGGCCGGCTAGGGTCACCCAATCAGGCGAGGCAAACACCGCACATGGCCGGTCGGTATCGCTTTCTGCGGGCTTGAGGCCTGGGCGGTCTTTGCCATCGTTCCACTTGGCCAGGCAGTGCCACAGCAGGCCAGCAGTGAGCCGGCCTTTCCGCACCGCCATCAGCGGGATTGTTACCATTCGCGGCTCGGCAACGTAGCGGTATCGGTGCGGGTGATTCTCGGAGATGTCGAGGGTCGAGGACGAGACTTCCCGGCCTTCGAGCCACTCCAGGCCTGGGTAGAGAGCCTCGTCTTTCTCGTCAGCGAAGCTTCCTTCGCCCACACACAGCATTGGGCCGTCCAGCGCCAAGAGCACGCCAGGTTGAGGAGCCGGCATGCCTACCTGCCAGGTGATGGTCTTGCCAGCTACCCCGCTTCTTGGTGCGGCGGCGAAGGTTACCGTGAGCGGGCCGCGCAGGCCGATGCGCTGGAGAGCTTTCTCGTCAGCGGTGAAGGTGACGCCCACAGACTGGCCGGCTTCTGCAGCGGTCGCGCCCAGAGGTGTTGCCGTGGACCTGCGCTCGAAAGTTCTTGCAAATACGCGCGCGCCATCTGACCCGCTCTGTCTCGTCGCCACCCTTGCGAGGCCGGGAATCGCGCCTACCGGTTCACCGCCAGGCCGTGTGAAAACCCAGCCGATGCCGTAACCAAAGTCGTTGCGCGGGAAGATAATTTCGAAGGTTTCGCACGCCACACAGGCAGCGTCTTTGGGGGGGCGCTTGGGGTTAGGTGCCGGCGCGCCGACGATAACCTCGGCCGCAAGCTGACCCTGCTTTTCTCCTTCGGCCTGCCAGAGGCATTGCACGCTCGTTCCTGGCGTTTGTTTTGTTGCCCGCACTCGGAACTCGCACCGCGCTTCGCCCTTTGGCGGCACCACGGCAATGCTGGCCGCGGTCGGTCCCTGGGCTTGCAACTGTGGCGGTAGCTGTATAGTTGCTCGGATGTTCCGCGCCGCTGCCGTGCCCTTGTTGCTTGCTACCACTGCTACCGTGGTTTCCTTGCCCGGCCAGAGAACAAACTGGCGCATCTCAAGCCGCATTAGGTCAAGCTCGGGCGCAATCTTTAAACTCGAGCTAACAGGCAAAGCCCCACCGGTTACGCTAACGGTGATGAAATCCTCGCGGTCACGCGGCCCTACCAGGCGCCATTTGAGGGTGGCTATTTCTCCAGGCGCCAGGGGGCCGAAGGGCTGCGTTGGATCCTCGGCGCACCTGAGGTATTCCGGCAGCTTCAGTCTTGCCGTCCCCGCCAGCGACCGGTCGCCAGCGTTCTTTACGTGCACCGTAAGATTCGCTTCCTGGCCTTCGCGGCCGCGCACTTCATCCAGTCGCATCTTCACCACGTTGGCCACCGGCCCGACCGACTCGACCCACTCGATGTCGTCAATAATCCACTGGGCGGGCCTGGTGGTCATAACGCGGGGCGAGACCTGGACCCATTTGCACCGCTTATTGGCCGTAAAGTCGTATGCCAGCACGCCCTGGTGCCATTGTCCGTCGCCGAAATGGTCTGCTGGCACGTTGAACTCTTCTCGGGGGCCGCCTGTATTCTCCAGCGGGTCGTCGCTCATCGGTATCATGAAGAAGGTGAGCTTGGCATCGGGCGGCGCGTGGGGCACCTTGTACCAGAATCTTACGCCGCCCTTGAGTTGAGAAAGCATTGCCCCTTGCTGCCCGGAGTGGGGCTGCCAGTCGCGGTTGAGGCCCGTCTCCCAGTTGTTTTCGATGGCTTCGGGAGTACGGTCAAGGAGCGCTGCATATCTGCCAGTGTGGGCATCTTGCGTGAGCGTCACTCGTGTGCCCACGCGTTGCCAATCAACCGCCCAGCCCTCTGGCGTCACCTGCTCAAAGCCTCCATTGGTGATGGGGTTCTCAGGCTGCGCCGTCAGGGCACACGCTCCTACCAGCATGCCTGCCACTGCAGCCATTGCGATGCTTGGGCGCATTCGCTTCATCCCTCCGGTCAAGCATAGTTGGGCGCCCGTAGGAGCCCCCGCTCGCCCAGCGGGCCCCGTCCTGAAGTGCTCCACAGTAACGGCGAAGTTTTTCCAAGCAGGCCTTTTTGAGGCGGGGCCGCGGGCCGGATTGATTCCTCAGGCTCGCCGAGCCTGGGCCAGTTTTTCTGCTCCCACCCCTTTTTACGGGGACCTGCTACATGCATCGCTTTGCCAAACTTTCTTGCCGTGCTCGGGCCAGCCGCACTTTCTCGTCGGTGACTGTTGCACGAATTTCTTTTCGCGTGTCAGGCGCTCCCACCCAGTTTAAGTTGCCGAAAGAAATCTCTGCCGCTCAAGGAATGGGAGCTACGTCGAGGTGAGTTTTGAAACAGTCTCCGTCGAGTTCTTCGACGCCGCTACCTCGCCCCATCGGTTTCAGCACCGGGCACGTAACATCCTTTCTCTGTGAAAACAAAAATTACAGTGAGCTGGTGCCGTGTTATACTCCGGTGTGAGTGACGCCTTCCGGATGTCAGGCGCGTACGGGAGGAGAGAGCAGTGCTGGTACGTAAATATAGCCTGCGGTTGTATCGGCCCAAATGCAACGTGGACACGGAGAAACTGAATGCTTTCGGCTTGGTTAGCGTGGACCTGTCGCCGGTGATACCCTACCTCAATGCAGTCATCCGTGGTGGCGTATACTCTTCCCTCGTTCCGTCGCTGACCTTTTACCATGAGGGCCACATGATGACCGTCCAGGCGCGCCAGATTGGAGCGGCTGCATGTGCAGACGAGGCTGAGGCGCGCCGGCTCCTGGACTGGCTTGTCGAGCTAATCAACGATACCTGGCACCGTCGCGACCAAATCCAACCGCGCTACGAGGAAGTTCCGCCCCTGAAGCCCCTCGAGGTTTACAAGTTACTGCCGGCAACTAATTGCCGGCAGTGTGGCGAGCCTACCTGTCTCAGCTTTGCGACCAAGCTGGTGGCCGGCCAGCGGACCGCGGCCGACTGCACTCCATTGTGGGCAGAAGACCGGTACCGGGAGAAGGCCCAGGCCCTGACCGAGGAATTGATGAGGCGCGGCTACGAGGTCCCGGCAGCGTGAGGATTTAGCGCTCGGTTTATCGTGGGCCGCCGTCTCGATGGAGAATTGGGATAACGGCCCTTCTCGGACCGGGGCGCGCGGTGGCAAGAACACGAAAGAGTTTTAGGATAGGGAGGTCTGGGAGACAACCCTTTTCAAAAAAGACTGTTGAAAAAGTCGTTTTGTCCGCTCCCACACGCCATCACCGGTAGAAGGTAGGGCGCACGGAGTTGTACAGTATCCCTGGCCTGCATAACCTAAAACCGGCTTTTGCCACAGTCCCCAAGGGGTTTCTCCCGGGCAGGAGCCTCCCCTTCGGCAAAGAGCGGGGCATCCCCTGCACCCCCTCCCCGTAAGTGCTCGCACTCCCTGGCGTAACTGCGCGGGCACCACTCCGTGCGCTAAAATCACGGCGGCTGCTATTTCCGCAGGGACAAGGAAAAAGTTTGGGAAAGGGGTCTTGGGGATATCCTTTGGAGACGGTTGCACAAGTGGCTTTTCCGGCCGCGAGAAGGAGTCGCGCGTGCAAGTTCGGTTGCACTGCCTTGTGCACTTTCCGGGGTCCAGTTGGGCCGGCACCAGGTTTTGGAACAGTCACCTTTGGGTTTCCCCCGGAATAGGTTTTTCGCAAGCTTCGTGAGCGACAGCTTCTAGAGAAACAAGGATCCCACGAAGCGAAGCACCGCGGCGCACCGCCAGGTAGTTGCCACGGTCGTGGCGTATGTTATAATCCAATGGGCGTTGGGCTGGTGCGAGGGAAACTGATGGGCAGAGGAGCGATCCCCTTGCGGAAGACCTTACAGGGGGCCGCCGCGTGTCTGCTGGCGGCTCTTGTGCTGATTGGCGGTTGCGGCCAGCAACCTGTGGCAGTGGTCAATGGCCAAAAAATCGCGAAAGCGGAATTCATGAACCGCCTGAAAAAAGCTGCTGGCCCGCAGGTCCTCACGGATCTAATATTGCGTGCGCTGGTCGAGGATGCCTTCGCCCGCTCCGGTTTGCAGCTTTCCGACCAGGAAGTCCAAAAGCGTCTTCAGGAAGTACAGGCGGAGTTTCCCTCGCCTGAAGCCTTCAATGAGTGGCTTACCGCTCGCGCCATAACCCTGGAAGACCTGCAGAAGGAGCTTGCTTTCCAGATAAAGCTCGAGCAGCTACGCGGCAAGGACATAAAGTACACGGAAGCCGACCTGAAGAAGTTTTTCGAGCAGAACCGCCGATTCTTCGACAAGCCCGAGCGCGTTGTGGTGAGCCAGATAGTAGTGTCGGGCAAACAAGAAGCTGACAAGATATACCAGGACCTGCAACGGCCTGGGGCCAACTTTGCGGCCATGGCGCGGCAGTATTCAATTGACGCCATGTTCCGTCAGTTCGGCGGACGGCTACCGGAGATGCCCACCGATAGGCTCATGCCACCTGAAGTGCAGGCAGCGGTGCGGCGCATGCAAGTCGGCCAGGTTAGCCAGCCTATCAAGGTGGGCGAGAGCTATTACATAGTGAAACTCGAAAACCGCAAGCCGGCAGAAAAGGCGGTATTCGAAAAGATGCGCGCTGAGGTCGAGCGCCAGTTTCGTCTGCAGAACGCCAAGCCCGTCGAAGTTCTTCTCAAGGAACTTGCCGACCAGGCCAGCGTGCAGGTGCTGGACCCGGAGCTTGCCGAAGTTCAGAAGCAGTTCTTGCCGAAGACCAAGCTGCCCGCCTTCGGCGGCGAAGGTGCCCAACAGGGACAACAGCAGGGACGACAGGGCCAGCAGCCAGGACGACAGGGCCAGCGGCCAGGGCAGCAGCCCCCAACCGGGGCTGGGGCAGGCACTGGCGGATCTCCTGCGGGGCAGGCCGATACTCGGTAGCTCTTGTCGGATAGCCACGCGCGTTTCACCGTAGCAGTTAAAGCAGCTACCTGCCTTGGGAGAAGTTTTTCGCACAGCGGGCGTACCGTGCGGGCAAGAGGAAAGCAGAGGGCTGCGTGCGACGGCGAGTGGGCTGGCCGACCTAAGCGGACTGTGATAACAGATGCGCGAATTTGATGAATTGGTGGAGATAATGCGACGGCTCAGGGGGCCCGACGGCTGTCCCTGGGACCGTCAGCAAGACCACCGCTCGATGCGCGGCTTCTTTGTGGAGGAAGTTTGCGAAGCCCTCGAAGCCCTGGACGACGAAGACTGGCCGCGTTTTTGTGCGGAGCTGGGCGACGTGATGCTTCAGGTGGTCTTTCACGCCCAGTTAGCTGCCGAGGCGGGTCATTTCGACATCCGCGACGCTTTGAGGGTGATTAATGACAAGCTGCGCCGGCGCCACCCACATGTTTTCGGCGACCTTGAGGTTGAGAGCGCCGAAGAGGTCTTAGTCAACTGGGAGCATATCAAGCGCGGCGAGCCGGGCGAGGAGCGGCGGTCGGTGCTGGACGGAGTGCCTAAGGGGTTGCCAGCGCTGCAGCGGGCTGCCGACGTTCAGCGTCGCGCCGCCAGGGTAGGCTTTGACTGGCCTGAAATCGCGCCAGTTTGGGAGAAGGTGCAGGAAGAGCTTGGTGAACTGGGTGCGGCGGCAGAGACTGGCGATGCCCGCGAAATAGAGGCTGAGCTTGGCGACTTGCTTTTCGCTGTGGTAAACCTTGCGCGGTTCTTGAAGGTTGACCCGGAGCAGGCCTTGCGCGGGGCGGTGCGGCGTTTCGAGGAGCGCTTCAGGACCGTCGAGCGCCAAGCTGCCGAGCAAGGGCGCGATTTGTGCAGCATGGGTCTTGCCGAGATGGATGAGCTTTGGGAGGCCGCCAAGGAAAGTGAGCAGCGGCGGCAAGCGTAAAAAGCGCAGTCCGGAATCAGGCGCGGAGAAGCCCGGCCAGCCAGAAGAGCTGCGGCTTGACAAGTTTCTAAAGAACGTCGGGATTGTACCGAGGCGGGCACTGGCCCAAGAAGCGTGCCAGCGCGGTTTGATTCTGCTTGATGGAAGGCCGGCGAAGCCTGCTGCGCCTGTGCGGCCGGGCCAGATGCTCGAGGTACGGCTGGGTATGAGAGTTCGCCGCTGGCGGGTCAGAAACGTACCAAGCCGCCCGGTGGCTCGCGCAAGTCGGGCCGAATGTGTAGAATTACTGGCCGAGGAAGTACTTGACCTGGACGAGGGCGCATAGGGGCGGGGCTAACTTAGTTTTCCTGCGGCCTGCCCGATGGGCGGGCCGTATTGTGCTGAGCCGGGGCTTCCTGGTTTGCGCCAGCTATCCAGGAACCGTAGCTGGCGCGGAACAGGTTCGGCGACTTTGCGCCGAGGAGCGACAAGACGGCAGGTCCGTGCCTTTACGTTGCTATTTTGCACGGCGACACCGAAAAGACCATTAGGAGGATGTGGCAATGGCTCTTAAGCGTGTGTACCGGTTTGACGAGAATGCAGAGGCCTTGAAAGCGGAGCTGGCGGCCAGGGGCCGTGAGCTTCGCGAGCTGCTGGGCGGCAAGGGCGCCGGCCTCATGCTAATGACCAACGCTGGCATACCCGTTCCGCCCGGATTCACCATAACTACCGATACCTGCAACGAGTATTATGCCGCGGGGCGCAAGTTCCCCCCGGGCCTTGAGGAGGAAATACGTCAGGCCGTGGCCGACCTGGAGGCTGCAACGGGCAAAAAGTTCGGCGATCCGAACAATCCCCTGCTGGTTTCCGTCCGCTCCGGGGCAAAATTCTCCATGCCCGGCATGATGGACACCGTGCTCAACCTTGGCATGAACGACGGAGTCGCCGAGGGCATGGTGCGGCTCACCGGCAACCCCCGCTTCGTCTACGACGCTTATCGCCGCTTTATCATGATGTTCGGCGACGTGGTGAAGGGCGTCGAGCGCGAGAAATTCGAGCACTGCCTCGCCCAGGTCAAGGCCGAAGAAGGCGTCCACCTCGACACCGAGGTTTCCGCCGAGGGCATGAAAAAAGTCGTCGAGATGGAGAAGGCTGTCTACGAAAAGGAGATGGGCCAGCCCTTCCCAGCCGATGCCCAAGAGCAGTTGCGAGACGCCGTGGTGGCCGTGTTCGAGTCGTGGAATAACCAGCGAGCCATCACCTACCGCAATATCCACAAGATTCCCCATAACCTCGGCACGGCGGTAAACGTCCAAATCATGGTCTTCGGCAATATGGGCGCCGATTCAGGTACGGGCGTGGCCTTCACTCGTAGCCCTGCCAACGGCGAGAAGCGCATTTTCGGCGAGTTCCTCATCAATGCCCAGGGCGAAGACGTAGTCGCCGGTTTGCGCACGCCGCTGCCGATCGAGAACATGCGGACCGGAGAAGGGCTTCCTGAAGAGGTGCGGCCTGTATGGGCGCGGGTGGCCGAGGAGTTTAACGAGGTTGCCGAAAAGCTCGAGCGTTTCTTCAAGAATATGCAGGACATCGAGTTTACGGTCGAGCGCGGCAAGTTGTGGATTCTTCAGACGCGCAACGGCAAGCGCACCGGCTTTG
Source organism: Armatimonadota bacterium (assembly GCA_026419655.1). Lineage (GTDB taxonomy): Bacteria > Armatimonadota > Zipacnadia > Zipacnadales > FEN-943 > JANZZA01. Next base: position 12,308 of record JANZZA010000399.1, read on the forward strand.
CCGGGGTCACGATAGCCGTGGACATGGTGGACGAGGGGCTGGTGACGATAGAGCAGGCGCTGATGCAGGTTGAGCCAGAGACCCTGCAGCACCTGCTGGTGCGGGTATTCGAAGAGAAGGCCGAGCAGGCAGCGCGCAGCGATCCGGATCGGTTTTTGACTAGTGGGACAGGCGCTTCACCTGGCGCTGGGGCAGGCCGGGTCGTTTTTACGGCCGACGACGCTGTCGCTTGGGCCGAGCGTGGCGAGCGAGTAGTGCTGGTACGCCACGAAACTTCCCCGGACGACATCCACGGCATGAAGAGCGCCGAGGCCTTCGTAACAGTTTTCGGTGGCGCCACTTCTCACGCGGCCGTCGTAGGTCGCCAGATGGGCAAGCCGGCGGTCGTTGGCTGCGGGGCCATCAGGCTCGACTACCGCACTCGTCAGTTTGAGGTCAACGGTAAGGTGGTCCGCGAAGGTGACTATATATCCGCTGACGGTATTACTGGGGAAGTCTTCCTTGACGACCTTCCCACCGTGCCTTCTGAAGTGGAGCGAGTCCTCGAGGGAAAAATGGAGCCAGAGCGTTCCAGAATCTACCAGTACTATGCGCGTTTCATGGCGTGGGCCGATGAGCGGCGCAAGCTGGGCGTCCGCACCAATGCCGATACGCCCGAGACTGCTCGCGATGCTCTCATCCGGGGCGCCGAGGGTATTGGACTGTGCCGCACTGAGCACATGTTCTTCGGCCCTGAGCGCATCCGGCACTTCCAGGTAATGATCCTGGCCGAGACGCCGCAGGAGCGCGCCAAGGCCGCCGAAAAGCTCCTGCCCTATCAGCGCAAGGACTTTGAGGAAATCCTCGAAGTTATGGACGGCAAGCCGGTCATCATCCGTCTGCTGGACCCACCGCTGCACGAATTCCTGCCCAAGGAGCGCGCTGACATTGCTGAAGTAGCAAAGATGGTGCACAAGCCGCAGAAGGAGATAAAGCGCATCGCGGCGCAGCTTCACGAGCTCAATCCTATGCTCGGGCATCGTGGCTGCCGCTTGGGCGTCACCTTCCCGGAAATCTACCGCATGCAGGCGCGCGCAATCTACGAGGCTGCCTGTGCTCTCAAGAAGCGGGGGCTCAATCCGATTCCGGAGGTAATGATTCCGCTCGTGGGCATCACCGAAGAGCTGGAATACACGAAGCGCGATGTCGTCGAGGTGGCCCACGAGGTTTTCCAGCGGGAGGGCGTAGAGGTGCCAGTCATTGTCGGCACGATGATCGAGGTCCCGCGGGCCTGCATGGTCGCTGGCGAGATAGCCCAAATCGCCGACTTCTTCAGCTTCGGAACCAATGACCTGACGCAGACCTGCTTCGCCTTCAGCCGCGACGACGCCGAGGGCAAGTTCATACCTGACTATCTGCAAAAGGGCGTCCTCCAGGTCAGTCCGTTTATTGTGCTTGACCGCAAGGGCGTCGGGCGGCTCATGGACATTACTGTCCGCGAGGGGCGCGAAGCCAATCCCAACCTCGAGCTGGGCATCTGCGGCCAGCATGGCGGCGACCCCGAGTCGATCGAGTTCTGCCATATCGTCGGCCTGGATTACGTGAGCTGCGACCCGCCGCTGGTGCCCGTAGCCCGACTGGCGGCCGCCGTTGCCCAGATAAAGCACCCGCGCTAGCCCCACAAGCTCCTTGTGCGGAAGGAGGCGTCCTGGCGGACCGGGAGCGGGTACGCGCCAGGTAGGGAACCGCTGAAGTGACTCGCGGATTTTGCGCGCGGGCGCCTTGCGGTGGTTGCCTATGGCGGACGGTGTCTGCAAACCCGAGCAGTGGGTGAAGCTGTCGGATGCTGACCTGAAGGCAGCGCATGTTGCTATGCAGGCCGGTCTGGTGGCCGACGTGCTCTTCCACTGTCAGCAGGCACTGGAAAAAAGGCTCAAAGCCTTGATCGCGCTCAAAACGGGGCAGTATCCGCCCCGGCTATACTCTCTTTCGCGCCTGGCCGCAGAGGCTGGCGTGCTGGTACCGGAGAGGCTGCAAGAACTCTTCGAAGAACTGACCGCGGCCTACACTGCTTCAGGGTACGACGCTGCATACGTTGCAGCCTCTGAGCCGGGACACGCGGAGGAGCGGCTCAAGCCGTCTGTGGTGGCGGCGCAATGGCTGGACAATCAGACGAAACGGCAGAAGAGCGAGCGCGACGAGTAGTTGATGTCCTGTCTGATAAGATCCCGATAACGGCCGTCGTGCTTTATGGTTCTCAAGCTACGGGCACCGCTGATGAGTGGAGCGACGTTGATGTGGCGGTGTTCACGCCGGTGGGCAAGCACCTATCACTGCAGGACGAGACCCGCCTGCGCATGAAGGTCCATGAGGAAATCGGCCTTGATGTCGAAGTGATATTCTTGCCTGCGGAAGATTTTCCAACGGCGCGGAAGTGGAGTTTCGCACAGGAGGTGCTCCGGACCGGCAAGCGCAAAGCTTGAAGAAGTCAGCAGGGGACAAGCAGAACTTCTATTCGACGGAGGTCAGGCACATGAGCTACATCGAGGAAATCAGGGCGCGGGAGATTCTGGATTCTCGTGGCAATCCCACTGTGGAGGTGGAAGTTACGCTGGAAACGGGGGATTGGGGGCGTGCGGCAGTGCCGTCGGGGGCTTCCACGGGCGAGCGCGAGGCTCTGGAGCTGCGCGACGGTGACAAGTCCCGCTACGGCGGCAAAGGCGTGCTGAAGGCCGTTGAGGCGGTCAACGAAGTCATCGCACCAGAGCTTATTGGCATGGATGCAGTTGACCAGAGGGCCATAGACCAGCGGATGATCGAGCTGGACGGCACGCCCAATAAGGGCAAGCTCGGCGCCAACGCCATCCTTGGCGTGTCGCTGGCGGTGGCAAAGGCGGCGGCTTCTTACTGCGACGTGCCGCTGTACCGGTATATCGGCGGCTCAAACGCCCGCATCCTGCCGGTACCGATGTGCAACATCCTCAACGGCGGCGCCCATGCCGACAACAACGTGGACATTCAGGAGTTCATGGTAATGCCCTGGGGCGCGCCGAGTTTCCGCGAGGGTATTCGCTGGGCCGCCGAGGTCTTTCATGCGCTGCGGTCGGTGCTGAAGGCCGCGGGCCATGCCACAAGCGTCGGCGATGAAGGCGGATTCGCCCCCAATCTTTCCAGCAACCGAGAAGCTCTGGACGTAATAATGCAGGCAATCGAAAAAGCCGGCTTCAAGGCGCGCGATGAGATTGCCATCGCTCTGGACCCGGCTGCGTCAAGCTTCTTCGATGCGTCCAAGGGCAGATATGTCTTGGCTGGTGAGAGCCGCGAGCTAACTTCCGAGGAGCTTATTGACTACTACGCCGAGCTAGTTGACGCTTATCCCATAGTGTCCATTGAGGATGGCCTTGACGAGAACGACTGGGAAAGCTGGCCGAAACTTTGCGCCCGCTTGGGCCGGACAATCCAGATTGTGGGCGACGATTTGACGGTGACCAACACGGCCCTTTTGGCCAGGGCAATCGAGGCGAAGGCCATAAACTCTATCCTCATCAAGCTCAACCAGATAGGCTCGCTTTCTGAGACTTTGGACTGCATTGAAATGGCCAAGCGGGCTAAGATGACCGCGGTCGTTTCACATCGTAGCGGCGAGACCGAGGACACGACCATTGCCGACCTCGTCGTGGGCGCCGGCACCGGCCAGATAAAGACGGGTTCCCTGTCCCGCACTGACCGGGTATGCAAGTACAACCAGCTTCTGCGCATCGAGGAAGAGCTTGGCGAAACCGGACAGTACGCTGGAAAGGATATCTTCTACAACCTGCGATAAACTTGCGGCAGCGAAAAAGCAGGCATGGCTCCACGGTGCTGCTGGCGGGGCGCCTTACTCGTGCCGCGTGGCGGGGGGGGCGGGGACAGTAAGAAAAAGAAGGTAGAGCCGAAGGAGAACCCTTTTGCAAAGGGTTTCCGAGGCACACTAGGCGCGCCAAGCATGACGGTATCTGGCGGGGGCGGCAGCAAGTTGCGCAGCGGGCGGATGGCGGATACTCGAATCCGCGGGTTGACAGGGCACGGCGCGATGGGTAAAAAGACTGTGGGAAGTGGTTGGGGCGTGGCCAAGCGGTAAGGCGCCGGACTTTGGATCCGGGATTCGGAGGTTCGAATCCTCCCGCCCCAGCCATATGCATTGCTGGTGGAGTTGTCCGTGGCGGGATAAAGGAACAAAAGTGGCTCGACGGCGACACGCGCCGAGAGCGCGCTGGCGCCCTGCGAGCCACAGTTTGCTTTAGCAGCGCTGTGAACCGGGGCCAGGAGGGCCACGAGGCCATGGAACGTGGGCCGCTTAGGATATTTTCTGGTAGTGCCAATCCCGCTTTGGCCAGGAGTGTGGCTGAGCAACTGGGCCAGTCCCTGGGCGCTCTCGACCTCGGCCGTTTCCCAGACGGCGAGATCTCGGTGCAGATAGGGGAGAGCGTGCGGGGAACCGACTGCTTTATCATCCAGCCCACGTGTCCACCGGTCAACGAAAACCTTATGGAGCTGCTCATCCTCATAGACGCCTTTCGCCGTGGCTCGGCTGAGCGGATAACCGTGGTCACGCCTTATTTTGGCTACGCGCGCCAGGACCGTAAGGCCCGTGGGCGGGAGCCCATTTCGGCCAAGCTGGTGGCCAATCTCATCGCCGGGGCAGGAGCCGACCGCTTGTTGGCCATAGACTTGCACACGGACCAGCTCCAGGGCTTCTTTGATTTGCCGGTTGACCATTTGCCCGCCCGCCAGGTATTCGCCGAGCACTTCAGGTACCTGGGATTCAAGGGCGAGGACGTGGTGGTGGTCTCGCCAGATGTGGGTGGAGTCCATCAGGCGAAGCTGCTAGCTGACGAGCTTGAGGCTGCTTTGGGCATTGTGGTCAAGCGTCGTTCTGCAACTGGCACAAGCGAAGTGCTTGAGGTCATCGGAGATTTTAGTGAGCGGCGGGTCATTATTTACGACGACATGATACAAACCGGTGGTACGGTCCTAGACGCTACCCGGGCCCTGATAGAGCGCGGTGCCCGCGAGGTTCACTGCGCCGTTACTCATCCGGTACTGTCGGGGAACGCAAGTGAGCGGCTTGCGGCCTCGCCGCTGACGAGCCTGACGGTTTGTGACACCATCCCCGTGCCTGAGCACAAGCGCTTTGACCGCTTGGTGGTGCTGACAGTTTCTTTGCTTCTCGCGGATGCCATCGAGCGGATACATCTGGATGAGTCGGTCAGTGCTTCTTTGCACACCAGCCATTATCATCAGCCGCGACTGTTCGGCGGCTGAGAGCAAGGGAGAGGGGCAGCTTATGGAATTTGTTAGAGTCGAGGCTTATAGCCGGGCTGATACCGGCAAGGGGGCGGCGCGGAAGTTTCGTGCTGCGGGCCAGGTACCCGGAGTTGTTTACGGTGCTGGTCGCGAGCCTCAGCCCATTGTGGTAGCTCGCGAGACACTAGAGAGAATAGCCCGGCTTGGGACAAACGTGGTGTTGGAGCTTTGTGTTGATGGACAGTCGCCGCCCGAGGGAGTGGCGGCGATGGTCAAGGCCGTCGAGCACCACCCGGTGACTCGTGCACCGTTGAGTGTGGATTTCCAGTGGGTTTCGCTGACCCGGGTAGTGCATGTTTCGGTGCCTGTGGTCCTTACCGGGTCCCCAGAGGGCGTCCGGCTTGAGGGCGGCGTGTTGGAACAATTGCTTCACGACGTGGAAATCCGTTGCCTGCCCACCAACATTCCGCCGGAGCTAACTGTTGACGTTACTCACCTGAAGGTCCACGAGTCGGTGCATGTGCGTGACCTGGCATTGCCCGAAGGTGTGGAAATAGTCACCGACCCAGATGCCGCCGTCGCTACGATTGTCCCGCCGCGCATCCAGGTGGAGGAGGCCGCACCGGGGGCTGCAGAGGAAGTCGCTGAGCAGTTGGAGGAAGCGCGCCCGGGAGTTTCTTCGGCTGGGCAGGGGCAGGAAGAGTAGAAGTGGCAACAGTCCGCGGCCATGCAAGCGCCCGGCTGGGCATCTCCAAGTTCGGGGTCAATGCAATTTGCGGCGCCGGGAGGATGGTTGGATTATTCGCTCAGCGCGCCCCAGTATCTCGTCATAGGACACCGGCCCCAGGTCCCTACTGTCTTCGCTGAAGTTGCGGTTGTCCCCGAGCACGAAAACTGACCGCTCAGGCACTACCACCTGCAGCGGCCACTCCGCAATCGGTTCTTCGGCCAGGTATGGCTCATACAGGGGGCGGCCGTTTATATAGACGAGCCCCTGCACTACAGCGACTGTCTCACCTGGCAAACCTATGACGCGCTTGACGAGAGGTGCCTCCTCGCCGCGCGGTCGGAAGACAATGATGTCTCCGCGTTGAGGGGAATGGTGGCGGTAGGCGCGAAGGTTTATCAAATACTGGTCGCCGGGCTTAAGCGTCGGTGCCATGGACGAAGTGAGGATGAAACCGATGCGGTAGGTGAAGAAGATGTACAGGGCCGCTGCCAGAATACCAAAGGCCATGACGTAGCCGATGGCATTCAGCCAGGTAGCCCACGCTCTACGGCTGCGTTTGCGGTCGGCCGGCCACCGTTCAGAACTCGATACCCCTGCGTGCGACCAGTCCCAGGTCATAAGGATGCTTCAGGCACCTCATTTCGGTGATAAGGTCTGCAATGGCCAACAGCTCGGGCGGCGCCGACCGGCCTGTGCAAACGACTTCGACGTGGCCAGGCCGGCTTTCAATGGCGGCCACGACGTCTTCCGCCCTGAGCAGCCCGGCCCGGCACACATTGCATATCTCGTCGAGTACTACAAGGTCCCACGCTCCGCAGGCAAGGACCTTGCGTGCTACTTCCCACCCTTGGGCGACCGCGGCCTGGTCTTGCGGTGTTGGCTCACCTTGGCCCAGGCTAAAGGGGGTCACCTCATCGGCGAAGCGCGCTATCCACAGCCTTGGTGCCAGCCGGGCAACCACAGCCAGTTCTGAAGTGGTGATGCCGCCTTTGATAAACTGCAGAAAGGCTACTGACAGACCTGCTCCCACGGCTCTAGTGGCCAGGCCGAGGGCCGCTGTGGTTTTACCCTTTCCGTCGCCCGTGTACACGTGCACGATTCCACGCGGCAATCTTTCCCTACTCACCCTTATTCACTCCTGCAGCATTGTAGCCCAAGCTTGGCGCGGATGAAACGCGTTTTCGCGTGTACCACCGTGCGAAGTGGGCGGGCGGTTGTGCGACGGCCTCAGTCAAGAAGGAACAGGTTTGGCGGTCTCGAATTGACGCTCATGCCGGGTCGTGGTACTATGGGTCTTAGTCAAACCCCGCGCGGGAGCGTGATCTTCGTCTATGATTAACGTTCGTGAGCTAGCCAAGCGGGCTACGGAGACTCGCGCGGAGGAACGGCTTGGGCGCCAGATTAGCCTGCCTTGGGCAGCAGCAGTAAACATCGCCATCCGTAACGTCACCATCCGCCTGGGACGCGCTGCTATTACCGCATCTGGCGTCGTCTTGGGCATAGCTTTCCTCAGTTACATCTGGACCGCCAAGGTCTGCCAGGACGCCATTGAGCACGACCTAGCTCGGAAAGCACGCATTGCAGAGATTGAGCAGAAAGCTGCCGAGGGCCAGGTGATTGTGCCAGGGGCAGAAGAGGCAGCAGAGGAGGCCCAAGCTCGGGCAGCGCGCCAGAGCTGGCTTGTGGTAATGTCTCTTCTTGTATGTGCCGTGGGCATCAGCAACTCCATGCTAATGTCTGTGACGGAGCGCTTCCGGGAAATCGGCACGATGAAGTGCCTCGGCGCCCTGGACAGTTTTATCGTGCGGATTTTCCTGGTTGAGGCACTTCTTATAGGCTTGCTGGGTTCCGTGGTGGGAGTAGTGCTGGGCCACTTAGGTGGGCTGTTAATGTATAGCTGGCGGGCCGGGTGGGACCTGCCTGCCAAAATAAGCTGGCCCGCTATGCTCACGTATTTGGCTGCGTCCGTGGTGATTGGTGCGGTCATTGCTCTGCTGGCCGCCATTCTGCCGGCGGTGCGAGCAGCCCAGATGCCTGCGGCGGCTGCTTTGCGAAGCGAGATTTAGGCACTCGACCGCTGTATGACAGATGGGGGCGGCCTGCTGCCCGAGGAGGTCCATCATGGCGAAAATCAAGTGTGACAAGTGCAGCAAGGAAATCGAGACCTGGGGCGTGGTCACAGTCTGTCCCGACTGCGGGGCGGACCTGCAGGACCAGGTGAGAGAGGCGGAGCGGGTGACAGTGGCTAAGGCCGCCGAGATGGTGAAGGACGAATCCGCGACTACCCACGAGTTTATCGTGCGTACCCGCGGCCTTACGAAGGTTTACAAGATGGGCGAAGTCGAGGTGCCGGCCCTTCGCGGCGTTGACCTGGACATCCGGCGCGGCGAATATCTCTCCATCATGGGGCCGTCCGGGTCGGGCAAAAGCACCTTGTTCAACATGATAGGCGGCCTGGACAAGCCCAGCAGCGGTTCGTGTTTCATTGACGAGGTGGACTTGGCTCAACTGACGGCTTTCGAGCTGGCGTGGCTGCGCTGCCGCAAAATCGGCTACATCTTCCAGACCTTCAATCTCATCCCGGTTATGACGGCCCTGGAGAACGTGACACTGCCGATGATTTTCGCCGGCATGAGCAGCGACGAGATGCTCGAGCGCGGGCGGATGCTGCTGGAATTGGTAGGCCTCGGCGACCGTCTCAACCACAAGCCCTTCGAGCTATCAGGCGGCCAGCAGCAGCGCGTTGCCATTGCCAGGGCCCTTGCTAACTCCCCTTCCATCATCCTGGCCGACGAGCCAACCGGCAACCTGGACCTCGTTACCGGTAAAGAAATCATAGCTTTGCTCAAAGAGCTTAACGTGGGTTCTGGCGTGACTATTATTTCCGCCACCCACGACCTGAAGATGATTGACGTCTCTGACCGCGTGGTGCACATCCGCGACGGCCAGATAGAACGCATAGAGCGGCGGTCGGAGATTGAGCTGCAGGTTGGGCGTCTCGGCGAGGAAGAGGCCGGGTAGCCTCCTGGCCGCGGATGCCCGGGGGAGAGGATGTGGGGGCGTTTTTGTTCCAGTGACCGCAAAGACTTGCAAAGCTCGCCGACTGTTGCCGTGGCGGTCAGCAACTGCCGCAGGTGGTGACGTCTAGGTGCGTTGCAAGCCATGGACGTGTGTTCTGTTGATGGGGCTTGTGGCCCTGTGTACTGTCAGCAGTTTAGCTCAGGCCCCAGGCGAAGAAGAAGAGCTTGTGCTCAAGTCCGAGACCGACTACGAGAAGGCAGCGGCGTGCGTTGATTATGACGAGCTGCGACAGACCATCAATTACTTGGCTTCGCTGGGTAGCCGTGTGACGGGCTATCCGGGATGCGAAGAGGCGGCGAAGTTCGTCGAGCGCAAGTTCCGTGAGCTGGGCCTCGAGGACGTTACGGTTGAGGAGTTCCCCGTGCTTGTACCGGTGACCGTGCGGGATGAAGCTGGCCGCCTTTCCAGCCTCACCGTCCGTGGAGACCGGACCCTCGAAGTGCTGCCGATGTGGCCCAATCTGCTCCAAACCACCACCACTCCGCCCGATGGTATTACCGGTAAGCTCATTTACGCTGGTAACGGTGACTTGCGGGCTTTCAACGGCAAGGACGTTACCAACAGCATAGTGTTGCTGGATTTTAACTGCGGCGCCGAATGGTTCAATGCGCCGCTGCTGGGTGCTCGGGCCTGTTTATTCATCGAGCCAGAGGACACCATTCGCGGGGAAGCCGAACAGAAATTCCTCTCTATGCCGGTAGACATCCCGCGGTTTCTGGTGCGCCGGGCCGATGCCGACTACTTGTTGAGCCTGCTCAAGTCCCGCGATGACGTCGTCGTCACAGTCAAGTCACGGGTCGAGTGGCGAAAGGTACGGGGCAAAAACATCTACGGTCGCATTCACGGTACCGACCCGCGCCTGTCCAAGCAGCAGGTGGTCATCAACGCTTACTATGACTCAATAAGCATCACGCCGGACGTGGCCCCCGGCGCGGAGAGCGCCTGCAGCATTGCTACTTTGTTCCAGGTCATAAAAGCCTTCAAGCAGCAGCCACCCAAGCGGAGCCTGGTGTTCCTGGCGTCATCGGGCCACTTTGAGGGGCTACAAGGCGTAAAGTGGTTTATCCGCGACCGCATCCGGGGCGCCCGCAGCGAAAAGTACGTGCGGCGCATCTTCGGCGCGATTGATACCGCACGGCGCGAGATTGAGGAAGCTGCTCAGCGCGTCTGGGAAGAAGAGAAGGCTGGCCCAACCAAGGTCAAAAAGACGCATGAAGAGATTGTTGAGGAGCGTTACCGGGCCCTGGGGCGAATAGCCAAGGCCCTCAAGGCGGCCCTCAAGCGCACCGGACGTATTCCTGCAATGGTTGCCAAGGCCCGTCGTGTAGACCCTAACAGGGGCAAAGTCAAGGAACGCCAGCTCACGCCAGAAGAACTCCAGGACCGGGTGAAGCTACTGAACGAGTTTGAGGCCGCTGCGCCACAGATTCGCCAGGCGCTGCAGTCAGCGCTCCAGGTTGTCCAGGATGCTCGTCGCCAGGGCCGCGGGGCCGACATTTCCGAGAAAGAGCGGTTGCTTGAAGGCGTGCGTGAGGCTCTTGAGAATGCCACCGACGCGCTGGATTTCTCGGCCAAGGGCATATCCTTGTGGTTCAGCATTGACCTGTCCAGTCACAGACCTACCTTTGGCGTCTTCTACAAGGCTTATTTTTACGACTATTCCGAGGCCATCCAGTGGAAGTTCTCAGACATCGGCAAGAAGGCGCGGGAATATGGCGACCTCATCGCCGGGGCTTTGTCGGTAAAGCGCGACGACCGACTTGTGGACGGCATCAACGCCATTCAGGGGCGCAACTGGCAGACTTACATGGCCGGCAAGCTGGCCCTTTCTAGCGAGGTGGCCACGCTGGCAGCCATTCCCGGTGTGGGCTTCGCGACGGTCAACGATTCGCGGCCCTACGTAGACACGCCTCTCGACACCCCCGAGCATGTCCAGCTTCCCAACCTTTACGAGCAGGCTAAGTTCTTGACGTGCTTGCTGATTGACCTGATCAACATCACCGAGCCGAAGAAAATCTACGATCTTCAGCTTGAGGATAACTTCGTCGAGGTGAAGGGGCGGCTGGTGGAGTTCGACCCGGCGGTGACGACCTTCCCGGACGATCCGGTGCCGGGTGCGGTGGCGGTGGCACGGACGGGCACGAAAACCGCAATGGGCGTGCGGGCCGAGGTCTTCGACATGGCCGATGAGCAGGGGCGCATTCATTTGCTCGGGTTGCCCAATGTCAGGGCCCGCGGTGGTGTGGTGCCTGTCGAAGGCTACCTGATTGACCCCAACTACGGTTATATCGCCATGGCCCCCGACCGCGGCGTCAATGGCGCCGAGGCTTACCCCATCGCGCTCCCCCTGGACCAGGAAATCAAGCCTGTCACGGTTGTGTTGTTCCGCTGCAAGCCCATGGTCGTCTTCGATATGGTAGACCAGCGGTTCTTTGAGCTCTTGCGAGAGATTTCGGTTTTGGACGCTCAGACCGATGCAGCACCCTACGAGTATGGTTATTGTCTGCCGCTGCCGCCGCAGCAGTTCACGTCCGCTTATGAGCCAGTGGCGCTGGTTTTCGCACCGTCGGGAACCAGAACGAAGGTGCTCATGGGCGCGAGTGTCTTGGGCCTGCGGTTTATTCTGGTCAATCCAACTAACGCGCACCCTGAAGGCGAAGGCTACCTTATAGACGAGTATCCGCGCATGTATGCCACGCCGTATCGCGTGGCCATGGACATGTGGCGGGTGGATGAGGTGCGGGCGAACCTGTTGCGCAAGCATGGGGTGGAAAATGCGCGCGTCAATAAGTCGCACGCGAGGGCAAAAGAAGAGCTGGCGGCGGCGATTGCGGCCCTTGACGCTCAGGAGTACGATCGCTTCCTCACCCACGCCCGGGCGGCCTGGAGCTTTGAGTCGCGGGCCTACCCGGATGTGCGCCAGACTGGCCGTGACGTGGTCCGGGGCGTCCTGTTCTACCTGGCGCTGCTCTTGCCCTTTGCCTTCTTCATGGAGCGACTTCTCATTGCGGCGCCCGACATTAAGTGGCAGATCCTGTGGTTCTTTGCCATCTTCATCGCGGTTTTCGTGGTGCTCTACTTCGTCCACCCGGCCTTCGCCATCACCTTCACGCCGGTCATCATCTTGCTGGCCTTTATCATCCTCGCCCTCACCGCTCTGGTCATCTACATCATCGTGCAGAAGTTTGAAGAGCAGATGAAGGAGATAAAGTACGAGCAGACGGGGGTGCGGACGGCCGATGTGGGGCGCCTGAGCGCATCCGGGGCTGCCTTCCGACTGGGCATTTCCAATATGCGCCGGCGAAAGCTGCGCAGTTTCCTGACATCCATAACGCTAATTCTGCTTACGTTTACTGTCCTGTCGGCGACCTCGGTCGTAGAGACGATTCGCCCTAACCGCATCATGTTGCCCAAGACCGCGCCCTATAACGGGCTGATGATTCGCGACAAGACCTGGGAGCCTATTGGCGAGCCGTCTGCGCGGATCATTCGCAATGAGTTTGGTCGAGAGCACCCTGTGGCGCCGCGGGCGTGGTATTTTGGCGCCAAGGTGGGCGAGCAGAGCTTCGTCAACATCAACCGGGCCGACATGACCTACGCGGCCACGGCCATGCTCGGCCTCACGCCTGAAGAAGCTCTCATAACTCGCCCGGACCGCTTCCTGCTACCGGGCGGGCGGTGGTTCCGGCCGGATGACAGTCTCGTGTGCATTATCCCGGAGGCCATGGCGGCCAAGCTCGGCATCGCCCGCGAGGACGTGGGCCACGTATACGTCGAGGTCTTCGGCACCAACCTCAAGGTCATCGGCATCGTTGACAGCAATCGTTTCAAGAAGGCCGTGGACCTGGACGGCGAGCAGATTACGCCCGTGGACTATCTACTCATGCAGGAGCAGCAGGCGCAGCAGCAACAACAGGCGGCGCGGGGCGGACGGATGAGCGAGGAAGAGCTGCGCGAGTACATACACCTGGCTCCCGACCAGGTGCTGATTGTGCCCTATCAGTTTGTGATTAACGCCGGTGGGACGCTGCGCTGTGTGGCGATCAAGGTTGACGACGGGCGCAAGGTCAAGGAGTACCTGGACGAGCTGGTGCAGCGCGTGGAGCTGAATATCTATTCGGGCATTGACGGGCGCACGTATCTGTGCTCGGCGGTGGCTACCACCGGCGTCCACGGCACGAAGGAGTTGCTCATACCCATCCTCATTGCGGCGGCCATTGTTCTCAACACCATGCTGGGGTCGGTGTACGAGCGGACGCGCGAGATATATATCTACAGTTCTCTGGGCCTGGCGCCCACGCACATCGCTTTCCTGTTCATCGCCGAGGCCATGGTCTACGCCGTGGTGGGGGCGGTTGCGGGCTACGTGTTTGGGCAGATGATGGCGAAGATTCTTGTCGCCCTGAACGCCATGCGCGGCCTCAACCTCAACTACTCGTCGGTGAGCACGGTTTGGTCAACGATGGTAATAATGGTTACCGTGTTGCTATCGGTGATTTATCCTGCGCGGCGCGCGTCGGACATCGCTATGCCGGGCATTGAGCGGTCCTGGTCGTTGCCTGAGCCGAAGAATGACGCCATCGAGATGACGCTGCCCTTTACCATGACAGGCGACCAGGCCATCGGGGTGAATGCCTTCCTGCAGGAATACCTGGCGGCTCACGCCGACTACTCCCTGGGGCACTTCTCGACGGCCGATATTAGCTTCGTGCCTATTGAGACGGAGCGGGGCGAGGGCTACGAGCTGTCGCTCATGGTGTGGCTGGCACCATACGACCTGGGTGTGTCCGAGCGGCTTCACCTGCAGACGATTCCAACCGAGGACGCGGAGGTTTTCGCGGTGCGGGCCATCATTGAGCGCGAAAGCGGCGATGAGGCCTCGTGGCTGCGCGTGACGCGCAACTTCGTGAACATGCTGCGCAAGCAGTTCCTGTTGTGGCGTACCTTCCCCGTTGGCCTGAAGGCGGAGTATGGCCAGCGGGGCATGCGGGCGCTCAGGGGCGAAGACCAGGCGGTGGGTGAGGGATAGCGAGGGGGCTCTTGGATGGCTTGGGACTCCCGGGCGTCATCTTGTGGCGCAGGGGAGAGGCAAGGCGCGTCTTTTGGGGGCGGTGCAGGCAATTCGGGGCGGCCAGGAGCATAGGGAGGTATCGTCTTGGCCTACGCAGATCCAGAACTTGAGTTATATCGTGGCCTGATGGACTACCCGGAGCGCTTCGAGAGTGGCTTCGACATAAAGGCCATAATCGGAGCGCTCTTTGCTGGGTTCGTCATGATGCCTGGCGCCATTTATCTGAGTCTTATCGCGGGCGTCGGGTTGGGCGGAGCTGCTCAGTGGACAATAGTCATTCTCTTTACCGAGATTGCCCGTCGTAGCTTCGTGACCCTGCGCCGCCAGGAAATCTACATCCTCTTTTATATCGCCGGTGCCCTCAGCACGGGCGGAGCCTTCGCGGGCTTCATTACCGACCAGTATTTTGTCCAGTCGCCGCCGGCCAAGGGGCTTGGCATAGCCACTCAAGTGCCCCCCTGGGCCATTCCCAGCCCTTACTCGGAGGCTCTGCTGCGCCGCACTTTCTTTCATCCCGACTGGTTGCTGCCTGGCCTCATCATGCTGTTCGGGCAGGTGGCCAGTCGCCTGAACTGGTTTGGCCTTGGTTATATGCTTTTCCGCATCACTGCCGACTACGAGCGCCTACCCTTCCCCTTCGCGGCAGTTTCCGCTCAGGGGTCTACGGCTCTGGCAGAAGCTTCTGTCAAGGAAGAAACCTGGCGGTGGCGCACCTTTGCTGTGGGCGCCATGATCGGGCTTGTCTTCTCGGCTTTCTACGTGGGCATTCCAACCATCACGGGCGCCATAATGACCAAGCCCCTCATGCTTCTGCCCATTCCGTGGGTGGACTTGACCCGGAATACCGAGACCATTTTCCCGGCCACTCCGACGGGGTTCGTCTGCGAGCTTGGCAGCATTATTACCGGCTTCGTAATACCTTTCTGGAGTGCCGTGGGCGGCTTCATCATGGCACTGTCCACTTTCATCCTCAACCCCTGGCTGTACCGACACGGTTATCTGGTCCGATGGAAGCCCGGCATGGACACCATTCAGACCAGCTTCCAGAACTGGATTGACTTTTATTTCGCCCTTGGCGTGGGTGTGTCCATTGCGGTGGCCATCATCGGCATCTACGTTGTCATTCGGCAGGCCATGGTTCAGTCGGCGGAGCGGCGCAGGAAAATGGCGGCTGGCGAGATCCAGCGCGGTAGTCTGTGGGAGGTGCCCCCTGGCCGTGGCGACACGCCAATGTGGTTCTGGTACTGCATGGCCGCCTTTCTGGTGTCCACTATCGGCTACATTATCCTGTGTGGAGTGCTGGTCCCGCGCTTCCCGCTGTGGTGGGTCATCTTCTTCGGCCTCATTTACACGCCCGTCAGCAGCTACGTTGACGCACGCATGCAGGGCTTGACGGGCATGGGCGTTGGCATTCCCATGGTCAAGGAGGCCGCCATTATCCTCAGCAAATACCGCGGCATTGACATCTGGTTTGCGCCCATTCCCATGACCCAGGCCGGGGGCACCGCGGCCAGCTTCCGCGTTGTGGAGCTTGTCGGCTGCAGGTTCTACGACATTATCAAGGCCGAGCTTACGATAATGCCCCTGACAATCATCTGCAGCCTTATCTTCTGGCAGTTCATCTGGCGGCTGGCGCCTATCCCGTCCTCGGTATATCCCTATGCGCAAAAGATGTGGTATTTGCAGGCGCTGCAAAGGGGCCTGTGGATGACGGCCACCATGGGCAAAGAGGCTTTGTTCATGAAGGCCTGGAACACCGGCCGGATGATTGTGGGCCTGGTCTTTGGCCTGGCGTCTTATGCGATCTTAGCGTCCCTGCGGCTACCCATCCTGCTGGTATACGGCGTTGTGGGTGGCCTTGGAGCTATGCCTCACGGCATTTTCCCAACCTTCGTGGGTGCGCTCATAAGCCAGTTCTACTTTGTGCCACGGTTTGGCGCCCGGCGCTGGAAACAGTACGCGACGGTCTTGTCGGCTGGCTACTGGTGCGGCCAGGGGTTGGTTGGCATGGGCACCTGCGCCCTGGCAATGATCACCAAGTCGGTCTCGACGATGCCTTACTAGTTGCCCCTGGCCTCTACTGCAGCCGCTGGCTCCATGCACCCCGAGCAGTGGGACCTGCCGAAGTCGTTCCGTCTTCGGCGGAGCGCGAAGGCGGGGCTGAAAGGTGTGTTTCAACAGCCAATGCCGCAAAAGCCCTTAATGCATTGCGAAGAGGGCTACCCGGCTGCGAACAGCCTGAATAGCAGGGGTCTTGCTGGAGGGCGTGCCTGAGCGGCAGCGAAGCGAGATGGGGCGCGCTGCTTCAGAACTCTGTCGCGTCGGCCGAAAGCTGGCCATGCATTTTCGGTCGGCGCGCGCCTCAGCGTGGGGGTGGAGGATGCGCGGGGAGGGTATACTTGATTGTGCGCGGAGCGCAGGCGATAAGATTGTGAAGGGTGGCGCGGGGCAGAGGGAACTCTAAGGGCATTCTGGCGTCAAAGGCTGTAAAAGGCGGGCTGGTCGCCTACGGCTGCGATGGTCGGGAGGTGTTTATCAGTGAGGCTTCGACGTGGATTCACGCTGATCGAGCTACTGGTCGTGATAGCTATTATTGCCATCCTGGCGTCCATCCTGTTTCCCGTGTTTTCCCGGGCGCGGGCCAAGGCACGCCAGGCGGCATGTATGAACAACCTCAAGCAGCTCGGCACGGCCTTCCACATGTACTGCCAGGACTATGACGAGCTGCTGCCGTCGTGGTGTTTTTGGGCCGGAGCTTTCAGCAATGACAACGGGCCAGCGCAACAGGCATATACCTGGGACACGGTTCTACAGCCCTACATCCGCAATGTGCAGATACTCCTGTGCCCTGACAGTCCCTACGGTAAGACTTGCAACGAGCCAAACTACGGCAACATCCAGATACGCTCTTACGCCATGCCCCGCTATGTTGGCGACGCCTGGGGCGGGAACCGCAACGGGAGCACCGGCTACATCCTCTGCCCGCTGGACGCACCGCCGTCGCCCTCGGCGACCGTGTTGCTCCAGGAAAAAGGGGAGCGCGGAATCGGCATAGTGGGAGACGCGGCCGCGGAAAACTTTGCCCAGAGTCATGGCTCCACGGGTTTTGGCCGCAAGGATGACCTCTTCCACAACAACGGGAAGAACTTCCTTTTCCTGGACGGTCACGTGAAGTGGTATGCCAAGGCGGCCGGCCCTTTCTCGTGGCCGACACGAGACGGACGTTGTGACCCGCCGAGGGGCAAGCCGCCCCGTCCGCCTGGAGTGGAGGACCCGTGGCCATTAGAGGCTCACGGCCCAGGCCACTGTGAGTTTTACACAGACTGGCCTGAGGCAGAGTAGAGAGCTTCTGGGTAAGCGGAGAAGGGACGGGCGCGCCCCACACGGCACGCCGCTCCTTGTTTTCTCTGGCCTGTCGGCCTGGAAATAGCAGTGCGGCTGTTCTCCAGGTGCCACTCCAGTGCGGCTACTCCGACACGGGCTTTTACCTGCCCGTCTTATCCGCCGCCGGTTGTCCGACGAGAAACCGCCCTGCCGCGGATTGACGGCGCGCCGGGGGGTGGAAGCTGTGTTTTATCCGCCGCCAATTGTCCGACGAGAGACCACTGGGGCCAGGGCAGGTGTGGCCAGCGCCAGGCCGGCGGAAAGAAAGCAAAGCCACGACAGGCTGTAGCCGAAAAGCCACAGGTATCCGCCAAGGATGGTCAGGGCAGTGCCGGCGGCGGTAAGAATGCCTGCAGGAAGGCCGGGGCGAAGTATAGTTCGTTCCCACTGGCCTGAATACGCCGCGGCCGCCGCCAGGGCCAGGGGGAGACGCCAGCCCCATGGCCATATGGCCGCGTCCTGGCCTATCAGCGCGGCATTGACTGCCCGAAGATTTGAC
>JANZZA010000416.1 GCA_026419655.1 Armatimonadota bacterium
CAAAGAAGTTTTCATCGAAGCCCTGAGCGACATCATCGAGTCGTACCTGTTCAGCGGGTTCAAGCGAATCGCTATGGTGAACGGCCATGGCGGCGGCACAGAATGGCATATGCCGGAAATAGTCCAGCGGCTCAATGCCAAACAATCGCGTCTGTATCCTGACAGGCGCCTGCCCGAAGACGCGCTAGTCGTCACCTTCGAGTGGATAGCTTTGCTGGAAGTTTTTGCTCAGAAGGAGCTGGAAGAGGCGCGCGGCAGGCCTGAGGGCTGCGCCGACTGGCATGGCGGAGACATTGAGACCGGGCTGCAAATGTACCTGCGGCCCGAGCTGGTGGATAGGGACAAGTGCGTGCCTGGCTACACGATGCAGCCGCTGGAATTCGCCCCCTGGGACATCGGGCATAGCTGGTACTACCAGTACATTATTGCCGGGTACCCACAAGCGCCAGGAAGCAGAGGCCAGCAGGATTTGATCACTGGCAGGCCAGATTTGGCCACACCGGAAATCGGCCGGCGCGTGCTGGAGCTGGCGGGCAGGGTCATTGGTCGCTTTGTGCGGGAATTCGCGAGCCGGTGAGCTGGTGGCCGGGGAGTGTTTCGGAAAGCCATTGGGGACGTTTTTCAACAGGGGTTGTGCGGGCAAGGGCTGTTGAGCAAGGCCTGCCCAGTGGTATGAGAGCGGGAATATCCCCAGCCGTTGGTGGTTGACTGGACATCGCCCGCGACGACGGCTACGCAAGCTAGACAGGAGGGGTAAGAAATGGCTGCCACAGCGGTGTTAGCGGCCGGGGCGTTGAGTCTGATTTTCAATGGAGGTGTTGCGAAGGTGAGCATCGAGAAGGTGGAGTATGGCGGGTGGCCCAACTGCTACCGGGTGAGCAACGAGCAAATCGAGCTTATCGCCACCACCGACATTGGCCCGCGCATCATTCGCTTTGGCTTTGTCGGCGGCCGCAATGAATTCAAGGAATACGCCGACCAGATGGGGAAGCAAGGCGAGGACGAGTGGATGATACGTGGCGGCCACCGCCTCTGGCATGCCCCGGAGCGCAAGCCTCGCTCTTATGGGTTGGACAATTCGCCTATTCATGCCAGAGTCGATGGGGAGCGTCTGATCCTTACCCAGCCGGTGGAGCCGGAAACTCGGATCCGTAAGCAGATAATCGTAGAAATAGCTTCCGACCAGCCAGCGGTCCGCGTCATCCACCGTCTGCGCAACGAAGGAGAGTGGCCGATTCAACTCGCGGCCTGGTGCCTGACGGTCATGGCCCAGGGAGGCGTGTGCATCATTCCCTTCCCGCGCCACGACGACCCTAAGGGCCTTTTGCCCAATCGCGCCGTCGCCCTCTGGCCATACACCGACACCACTGACCCGCGCGTGTACATCGGCCGTCAGTACGTCATGCTGCGTCAGGATCCCAACGCTGCCGGCCCGTGCAAGCTGGGCGTCGCTCGCGTCACCGAGCAGTGGATGGCTTACCTGCGCGACGACGTGCTTTTCGTCAAGCGCTTCGACTGGCTGCCCGGCGCCGAATATCCCGACTATGGCTCCTGTGTAGAGACCTACACTAATCCAGACATGCTCGAAGTTGAGACCGTGGGCCCACTGGAGGTCCTCGATACCGGCGACGAGTTAGAGCACGTCGAGCGCTGGTATCTGCTGCGGGTGCCTGAGCAGGTGCGCACCGAAGAGGACGTAGACCGTGTTGTGCGCCCACTGGTGGAAAGCCAGACCCGGTAAGCCACACAGCTAACCTGAACTGCTGCGGGGACTGTTGCAAAACGGCCGTCTTTTGTGCTGCCTGGCGCAGAAGGTGCGACCCTTCCGGCCGCGGGGCCATTGTTACGGGCGTCAGCACGTATCAATGCGGAGACGCACCAGTTGCCTAACAAAATCACCCGGCGCAAAGGCAGGTTGCGTAATAGTCATCTGGCGGAGTCACCAGGCGCAAAGGCCACTTGGCTAATGGCCACCTAAAGGGAATCGCCACGCGCCGGGGTGGGTTGTGAACCTGTCACTTCCGTGAGGAAGCTTCCTGGCAAGGATTTTGGCGGAAGTGACTGTCGCCAAAAGCTGCCTAAGCGACTGCAGGAAGTGGGCACAAGAAGGGGGCGAAAGCACAGCCCTCGGTCCTTGCTGCATCTCAGATAGGTGTACACGAGCTCTTACGACAAGGGCCGTCACTCTAAGCTTTTTGCGTGCTGCTTACTTTTCTCACGCTTACTGACGGGAGACTCGGGGATCAGGACTACTCCAGGTACTTTTCCTTGCGTCGCGCAATGCCCAGCCGCTGAAGCGCTCGCTCCGCGGCATTAGCGACCTGGGGCGAGGGGTCATCCAAGCATCGGACCAGCAGCTCGATCGCGCGCTTGTCCCGCAGCTCACCGACGGCCATCACGGCCTGCCAGCGGACGTCGGGGTCCGGGTCTTTCGCAAGGGCGAGCAGGGCATCCAGACTCTCGGGTGCCTTTCGCCTACCCAGCTCAGCCGCTGCGTATCGCCGCACGCGCGCTGATGGGTCGCGGGTGGCAGCGATGAGCGCAGGCACCACCGATGTGTCCTCAATCCACCCGAGGGCTTCCACGGCGTACCTGCGCACATCCGGGTCCGGGTCTTTCAGGGCCACACGCTCCAGGGCAGGCTGGGCAGCCTTTGCAGGGACCGTGGCAAGTGCCGCGGCTGCCCTGCGGCGCACAGCCGGCTCCTTGTCTGACAGAGCCTTGGCCAGCGGCAGTGCAGCACGTTCATCGCCGATGTAGCCCAGCCCCTGGGCACAGATCTCACGCACGTACGTATCCGGGTCGCTAAGGCCCTTGATGAGGACGGGTACCCCTTCTTTGACAGCCGGGTGCAACCGGTAAGCATAGACATGAGTGGAGCGCGTGACTTTCGCGAAGCGTTCCTGAGACGGGTTGGTGCCAGCGCAAATCATGGCGATGCAGGTGGCGATGCTTGCGCGCTGACGCGGATTGCGGCTCTCGTTGAAAGCGGTAATGAGATAAGGCAAGACCGCAGAGGGGCTGTCGCCACCCTTGACGATGAGCTGGATTGCGGCCTGAGCTGAGGCGTCGCCTTCGGGGTTGCCCAGGCTGGCTATGAGCGCGCCGAGAGCCCCGGGCGCTTTTTGAGCCGCCAGAAGCAGGCTATGGCTCTTTACCGCTGCTGATTTGACGCCCGGATCAGGGTCGGCTAGCAGTTTCTTGAGCAGTTCCTCGCGCAAAGGGCCGGGAGCGGCTGAAGTCAGAGAGGCCGCTACGCTCTGGCGCACGGCGGGGCTGGGGTCACTTGCGAGCTTCGGCGCGACGGCGTCAACGGCCTTGTACTTACCGATAAACTGGCACACGGCCGTGGCCGCCCGGGCGCGCACCTCGTCGTTGGCGCTGCGGTTGGCGGCAAAATTGGCGAGCTCGCTCACCACAGCTTCGGCGTCCGCTGGACTGAGCTGACCCAGTGCCTGAAGCATCTGATCAATGGACTGAAGCTGCTGCTCAACGCTGCCGGAGGCAAGGAGTCCCTTGCTTTGCTCAACGGTCTCTTTGGCCGCCTTGGCGGCTTCGTGTTTTGTCTGTTCTGTTTCAGCGGCCTCATGTTGCTCGTGCCCGGCGGCTTCCTGATGCTCATGACCGGCATGTTCCTGGCCGGCAGCTTCAGCGTGTGGCCCACCAGGAGTC
>JANZZA010000432.1 GCA_026419655.1 Armatimonadota bacterium
GGGGCCGCTGAAAATCGGCAACGCCGCCTGCCGCACCGACCCGAGGCCTATCGAAGAAGACTGCGACTGCCTCGCGTGCCGCCGCTATTCTCGCGCTTATCTGCATTATCTCTTCCGCCTGGGAGAAGCCGCCGGCTGGCGGTTGTTGTCTCTCCATAACCTGCGCTGGTACATGCGGCTGATGGAGAGGGTCCGCCAAGCTGTGGCAGCCGGTACTCTCCGCGCGCTGCTGTCGTCGCTGCCCGCCTGGACGCAGCGGGACAACGAAGGCGGTCCATTTGGGTAACGCGTGGCACTAGCCAGCCCGTGCTCCGCCCCGAGGTGTCTGCCCGCAAGGGGAAAACGAAACCACTCTTCTGGGGGGAACCCTTTCAAAAAAGTTGCCCCCCAGACCCCCTTCCCAAACTCTTTCGTGCCGCTTCCGCCGCACACACCTTTCAAGCAGATCACAGAAGCCACGCTGCAGCGCCACTACTGACGAGGGCCCGCCATAGCCCTCGGCTCGCCCCCCGCGAAGGAAACCCCTGCTCGATGGCGTACCATCCGTTCTAGCCGCACAAGTTTGCGACAACAAAGCAAGCAAGGTCAGGGGGATAGTCATGCGGGCACGCTCGGTGGTCATTGCCCTGGTTGTCTCGGCGCTGGCCTATTCAGCTTGCGCCAGCACGGTGGAGCTAAAAGGCCCCGGGATCGGGCGCAGTTTCACTTACGGGCCGGGCTTTAGTACCACGGCCCTGTTCTGCCCGGCCGACGGCTGGACGCTCAGGGTGGAGAGCGATGAGCTTGTCGTGGAACTGCAGGGCGGGAACCGCGTGGCTGGACCGGACTGGCGGCTGGTGGGCGAGCCGCAACTTCGTGCTCGCGGCGACGAGAAAACCCTTCAGGTGGCGCTGGCCACGGACAAGGCCCCAGGCCTCAACGTCGTAATTGAGTACAACGTCCGCGGCGCTCAGCCATGGATGCGAAAGCGCGTGACGCTGACCGGCCCCGCTGGAATGTTGGTCACGCGCGTTGACCTGGAACCTGTGACCCTCCGCCCGGCGCCACCAGACCTGGACGGTGAAGGTATGCCAATGCTTGCGGGCCGGGCATGGTTTGGGGTGGAGTACCCGGCCAGCCATAACTCCC
>JANZZA010000436.1 GCA_026419655.1 Armatimonadota bacterium
GGGTGGGCGCGCCCGCATATCCTCACGCGCCTGGATAAAGCCCCCTCAGGGGTCGCCCTCATTGCAAAGCCGCCCCAAGCCCACCGTGCTCTGCAAAAGGCCCTGGAAACGCGCCGGATACCCCGCCGGTACATGGCTCTGGTCCGGGGCCTGGTCACTTCGGACAGTGGAGAGATATCTGTCCCTCTGGCCCCAGACCGGGCTGGCACTCCCAGGATGGTCCTCGACCAACACGGCAAGGAAGCCGTCACCTTTTACAGCGTCAGGCGCAGGTTTGCCCTCTCCCAGGCGGTCTTTGCGCCCGGCGGAATAACGCTTCTGCACCTCTCTCTGCACACGGGCCGCACACATCAAATCCGCGCCCATCTAACCTATTTGCGCCATCCGGTGGTAGGTGACTACCTCTACGATCCAGGCCCTGCAAGCATCGCACAGCCGCCCTTGCAAGAGCTTATCGAAAAACTGGGGGGCATTGCGCTGCATGCTCGCGAAGTACGCTTTCCTGATCCAATCACGGGACAGATGCGAGGCGTCACTGTGCCGCCGCCCGAACCCTTCCTTGACCTGCTGCGCTGGCTGCATCGAGAACAATGGTAAGAGGACGTGCTCGAGTTTTCATTTCTTCTCCGGTCCTCTTGTCACCACAGTTAACTAAGAAGAGGCTCACTGGGTTGAGATTGCCTACACCGCTGCAAGCACGAGGGACCCGGAAGAAGTTACGGGCGCACCCAGGGAAAATAATAAGCTTAGCGAGGAGAGTCTGGGGAGACTGTTGCAAAACCTGAAGTTAGCCGACGTAGAGCGGCGAAGATGTAAAACTGCGCGCGCCCGACCCTATAAGCGTGACCGGGTCCGGCAAGGCGCAAAGCGACTTTCGCAACAGTCTCCTGGGGGATAACCCTCTTGAAAGGGCCTCCCCAAGAACGACCTCGCTGCCGGGGCGCTTCAGCCACACTGGAGGGAAGTTTTAGGCAAGGCCTGCGGCGCCGCGAAGCGAGCCGTTAAATGAGGGACGCTCCATGGCCGAACCTTTAGGAAGCTTCTGCCTTGTGCTCCACGCCCACCTGCCATATGTGCTGGGCCATGGTACCTGGCCCCACGGCGCCCAGATGCTCTACGACGCCGTCACCGATACCTACATCCCGCTGCTGTGGACCTTGCGCAAGCTGGCCCACGAAGGCGTCCGCCCCGCCGTCACCATATCCTTCAGCCCGGTGCTGCTTGAACAGTTTGCCGATGAGCGCTTCCGGGAATGGTATCCGGCTGCCCTGGGCGAGCGCATCCATTTCGCCGGCGAGAACGAGCAGGAGTTCTCGGGTCGCGGCGACGGCCATCTCGCCTGGCTGGCTCGACGCTGGCGTGAGCGCCTCGAAGCCATCCGCGCAACCTTCGAGGACCTCGGCCGCGACCTCATCAGGGGCTACCGCGACCTGCATCACGCCGGCCTTATACAGCTCATCACCTCGGCGGCCACTCACGGCTACTTGCCCCTCCTGCGCGAGGACGGCAGCGTCCAGTTGCAGATAAAGCAGGCAGTGGCCTGCTTCCGGCGCCATGTTGGCGACTGGCCGCGAGGGATATGGCTGCCGGAGTGCGCTTACCGGCCACGCTGTCACTGGGCACCCCCAGGCCACCTGGCTACGACTCAAACTCCCTGGCCGCGAAAGGGCATCGAGGAATTCCTCGCCGACAACGGCGTTGATTTCTGCTTTGTGGACACCCACATGCTTTCTGGCCCAGTGGCGCCGGCGGAAGTGGAATGGCACGACACCCTCGGCAAGCTCTGGGGCCGCCTGCGCCAAATCCGTGAACCCATGCGCTACGACGGCCCACGCACGCCCTACGCGCCGTATTTCATTGCCTCCTGGGCACAGGAGCTGCCGGCCGTGGCTGCCCTCATCCGCGATCCTGCTACGGGATTGCGCGTCTGGAGTGCGCGGCACGGGTATCCTGGCGACTTTGACTACCTGGAATTCCACAAGAAGCATATCCCCGGCGACCTGCGCTACTGGCGGGTGACGGATGCTTCTGGAGACCTGGCAACTAAGGATGTCTACGTGCCGGAATGGGCAGAAAACAAAGCTCGCGAGCACGCTGGCAACTTTCTATGGGTGGTCAAAGAGACCCTGCGCTGGGCGCCGCGTGACGGCCGCCGGCCGGTGCTCTGCGCGCC
>JANZZA010000489.1 GCA_026419655.1 Armatimonadota bacterium
GGGGCCGCCTCGCCGTTGACCGTGCAGGCAGCACCCTCGCACAGCGACACTGGCCGCCGCTGGTAGGTGCCCTTGTGGAACCTATACAGGTCGTCATAGAGACGGTTGGCCTCGGGCCGATCGCTATGGTAGAGCTTGGCAATGAAGTCTTCGCCCTGGTACCACGCCCGCGCCGCGCCCTTCATGTAACCGTCAAGGTCGTCAACGCCGTGGTTGAGATATAGCTGAAGGTTGAGCTGCTTGCTGAGGTCGCCCTCGATGCCGCCGTCCATCTCCATCTCAATGCCCATGCTCAGCGCACGACAATGGGCAGCGCACTGCGAGAGACGGTCTTCATCGGGCAGGAGGCCGCCCTCGACGCGCCGGATGAAGGCAAAATTCGGCTGCATCACTACAAAGTCGAAGCCCAACTCCGCCCACTTGTCAAAGCCTGGCGCCCCAAACCAGGGTATCCAGTGGAAGCCCAGGCCCTTCGCATGAATGTAATCGGCCACCGCCTTTACAACGGCCTCGTCGCTGGTGCCAATTCCTTCCATCATCCAGTAGAAGCCCCAAAGGCGAAGATGCGGGTATGCTTGCGGCTGCCAGCGCGCGAGGACCTGGTCAATGAGCCACCGGAAAGCCTTCAGGCGGTCGTTATCATCGGCAGGGCTTTCGTCATCCCCGTCCCCATCCACGTCGCCGAAGTTTGCGTTCCGGCGGTCTAGATAGGGGATCATGACGATTACCGGGCAGATGTGGCCAGGGTCGCCCAGTTGAGCGCCAACCTCCTTGATGCAGCGGTCGAGTGCTGCCAGGTTCTGCTGAGGAGAAAACAGCAGGTCGAGGTAATAATCCCAGTCGGGCTTGGTAGCGGTGCCGTCATAATAAGCGCCGCCCGATGGTGCTCCGCCAAACATCAAAAAGAGCCAGCCGTCGTAAAACCAGTCCTTCGGCTGCCCGCCGGCGGCCTTGTCCAGGTAAGCGACGTAGGGAAGGAAATCAGCCTGCTTCCATGCCTCGCGGCCCATGTAGGCCAACATCACGTCCCTCATCCCGCCGCTCTGTGGCGACGCTGGTGGGCAGTAGTCGCCGGTGGCCAAAACCACCGAAGTAGCCAGCAAAAATATGGCCACGACCTGCATCATTGCCCTTTGCTCCGAAGCACCTGGTCCTTCGTCTTGACCAACCGTATGTCCTTCGACCCTAAAACTCCTAGAGCATGCACCGGCAAAGGGCGTGCGTGGCGGAAACAGTGCGAAAAAGTTTGGGAAGGGGGGCTGGGGGACAACCCTTTTCAAAGGGCTTCCGCCAGATGCCCCCAGGGACGTTCCTGTGCCTTTTTCCAATTCCTGTGCAGAGAACTCTTACACAACTCAACAGTGCCTCCGATGGCTTTTGCTTGACTCGACCATCGAGAAGTAGGAGCATAGGCACCATGCGCAATGGGGCAACGAATGTAGTTTAGGAAGAGGCTTTCGGTCTCGACGCCTGCACAGTTGTCTGCCCCGGGCGCTGGGGAGCAGAATCCTGCGATGAAAACTAGCCATGCGGCGTTGGTGTGCCTGGCGCTCACTGCTGCCGTCCTCGCGTATGGGCTGGTGCTTTATCCCGCGCTGCCAGAGAAGGTGCCGACCCACTGGGATATTCACGGCCGGGTTGACGGTTGGGGCCATAAGAGCTGGGCCCTGTTTCTCATGCCCGGGACAATGGCTCTCTTCACAGCTCTCCTTTATATTCTGCCGTGGCTGTCGCCGCGAGGCTTCAAGGTGGAGGACTTCCGCGAGGCCTTCAACCTGGTAATGGTATTGGTCATTGCGCTATTCGGCTGCATTGGCGCCGTGATGGTTTACGCAGCAAGCCATCCATCCGCCGATGTAAGCCGCGGGATCATGGCTGGGCCCTTTTTGTTCTTCGCGGCTCTGGGGCCTTTGCTGCCCCGTCTGCGCAAGAATTTCTGGATGGGCATCCGCACGCCCTGGACGCTTGCCAGCGACACCATATGGAAGGCCACCCATCGGTTTGCGGGGAAAACGTTCCTGGCCACGGGGCTGCTGGGCGCAGTGGCCTGCGCCCTTGGCACGCCGCCGGCCTGGTGCCTGGTCGTGCTCCTTATCGGGGCGCTTCTGCCGGTGCCCTACTCGCTGGTGCTTTACAAAGTCCTGGAAAGCCGCGGCGAGGTCTGAACACTGCTCAGCTCTCCGAGGATTTTCTTGCGGGGTCAACCTCGGAGCTAAGAAGAACCTTCCGGTCTCCGCTGTTCTGAGGGAAACCCTTTGAAAAGAGTTCTCCCCCAGACCCCCTTCCCAAACTTTTTCGCGCTGTTGATGCCAGAGGCGACGGCAGTCGCTGTGCTGCTACACAGCCCGCCCAGCGGTCAGTGTTGCCAGATTCATTGAAAGGGTATGGCGTCCCGGTGATGGCACGTCTGACAGGATTCGTCTTGGGCTCTGCGAACTTGCAACCAGGGGGGAGACAAGACTATGGCTCGGAAGGGGGCTTGGTGACCATGGCGTTGCCTTTTGAGACGATGCTTGGCCGCCTTGGGTCGCGCTTTGCCCTGAACTTTCAGCCGCGGGAGAAACGCATCCTGTATTCCTCCCTGGGCAAGTATTTCGACAAGCCACTGCCGCTAGTTATCAGTTTTGCCCTCGGCGGGGCTGAGAGGATGCTGCCATGGGCGGAGGGCCAGGCCTTTGAGGTTGTTGAACAGGACCTGACGCCGACTACGGTCATCTTCCGCTGCCGCAGCGAACCCTTGAGCGCCCAGGTGGAGATGCGCTGGGTTGCCCCCTTCCTGCCACGCGATGTGCCAACAAGCATTGTGCCGGTCTATCTTCTCCAGGTGAGCTGGCAGCCCTGGACCCGCGCGGGCACTCAGGCGCCGGCGGGGCCGGCTCGCCTCACCATCCGCTTCACGGGTGACGGTGCCAACCTTATTGGCGGAGCCGAGCCGCTGCGATGGCGCGACACCTTCTCGCTGTGGCACCCGTGGTACCAGGAATCTGCCGGCCCGCCGGAGTCCATCAATCGGCGGCAGTTCACTGGGGAGTTTTGTATGCGAGCCGTGGCGCCCGCGTCAGCCCAATCGTCGCCAGACGCCATCAGCTTTGACCTGCCACCCGGCGCAATGGCAACACTAATCCTCGCCGCCCACCAGTCTGGCGACGTGCTGGAAATCCTCAGCCAACCGCACTGGTTCAAGTATCGCAGCCTCTGGCCCGACATCGAGACCGTCGTAGCTTATGCCCGCGACGATTTGTCGGGTCTGCTGGAGCGCAGTGAATTCTTCGACCGCGTCCTTCAGGCCGCGTCCCTGGGCAAGAGCGCCCAGGACCTGATTGCCTTTAGTCTGCAGAGCTATCTGCAGAATACCTGGTGGACCGTGGGCGCGGACGGAAGAGAATGGTTCTCCTGCTGGGAAGGCAACTGTTGCTTCCACAGCACCATTGACGTGGAATACAACCTGGCGTGGTTTTATCTGCTACTTTGGCCTGAGCTTCTCGCAATGACGATGGATGAATGGGCACTGCACGAGAAGTTTGGCGCACCCGAGGAGAAGCCGGTGGCCGTGGCGTATGAGCTTGAGCCGGGCGCCGCACCGCCCACAAAGACTTCCTGGCTGTCGCATGACATGGGTGCCCTGCTCACCGCCAACGGCCAGGCCTATCCCCACGAAATGGAGCTTGAGGAGAACGCAAACTTCATCCTGCTGCTCCACGCGCTTGCGCACTTTACCGGCGACGAGAGTCTTTTCGGCCGCCACTGGCCCATGGTCGAGCGGCTCTGCGAGTACATCATCGCCGCCGACACCACCGGTAACGGCGTGCCCAACCTGGGCGTCGCCAACACCATTGACGACGCCTCGGCAGCCGTCCAGTACTCCCGCGAGCAGGTGTACCTGGCGTTCAAGTGCTTCTGTGCACTTCATGCGGCGGCCGCCACGGCCGACCGGCTTGGCCAAACAGATGCGGCCGAGCGATTCCGCGAGTTTGCTCAGCGCTGCGAAGCAACGCTTCAGGAGGAGGCCTGGCTGGATGACCATTTTGCTGTGTGCCTGGAGCGGTCAGCCGAGGGCCTCAAGGATGTTTGGTCGGGTGAGCCGCTAACGGGCGAACTTGAGGGCTGGGACGCCTACCATATCTACTCGGCCAACGGTTTCCTGTATCTGCTGTCCACGGGCTTTGCGCCGCCTACAAGCTACGACCGCTTGCTGATGGACATATCCACGGCCACTCGCGCCGCAATGTGCGAATATGGCGACTTCCACTCGTCCGCCGACCACTCCAACCTCTGGGTCTCGCAGAATCTCCACCGCGACCTGGTGGCAGCCTATCTTGGCCTCGACCAGCTTGAACTGGCTGAGCGCTACTGGTGCTTCGAGGTCTATGAAAACACCGTCGGGCGCGGCGGCGCCTTTGTGGACACCTACGGCTGGAACCACCTGCATTATTATCCGCGGGGCATAACGAGCCTCGGCCTGATGTACGCCCTTGGCGGTGTGCGGCTCAGCCGCCTCGACCGGCGCCTGGACATCTCACCAGTGCGGGTGCCGTGTCGGGTGCCGCTGCTGAGCTTGGCCGACTGGAAAGAGCGGCGGGTCCCATGGCTGGAAGCCAGGCTGGAAGAAGGTCGCGTGCGGGTGGACGTTTTCGGCCTCGGGCCGGAAGATAAGGCTCTGCTTGGTCGTGACCAGGGGGCGTGAGGCGGGAACGGTCCGAAAAAGTTTGGCGAGGCGGCCAGGAGGGAACCTTTTTCGATGGGTTTTTCGCCGGGTGACTGCTCTGTAAGGCTCGCCCCGGGGTAGCTGGCAATCCATGCACGGCACAGGTTGGCACCTGCATGCGACGCTGCACGGGCGCCACTCGCTGGTGAGACGATGGTTTTGCAACAGTCACCTCAGAAAAAGGTTGTGCACGAGCCCTGACTTTGTGGCACTCATGAACTCTCAGGAGGCTGCTGCAGAGGTCGTTTTTCCGGCCCCGAGACGCCGTCGCAGGTGAAAGGTCGGGCGCGCGGCGTTGTGCCCCGTCCTGGCCCCGGATAAGTCAGCACCAGCTTTCGCAACAATTCCTTTTGACACTGTTGCAAAAGCCGAGCTTCGCCGATCCTGAGCGGCCAGTATGTACAACTCCGTGCGCTCGACCTTTAACCCCCAAGCAAGCGAGGTAAACCGCAAAGGGACTTTTGCAGCACTCTCTCTTGGCATCCCTGTGTCGTCTCGGCCGCGAGGTGGCATTCAGCGCACCAATGCGGCTGCTGCTATTAGCCAGCCAGCTCGCCACCCGGCGGGTGTCGGGTCGAGGCGGAGCTGCGTGAGGCCCGCGGGCTTGGTGAGGCGCAGGCGCGTGGCCCAAAGGCACATGGCGCTGCCGTCGTGGTCGTCGGTGCCCCAGGCAAGCCAGGCGTCACGCGCAGGCCGACCAGACTCGTCTACCAGACACCGCGGCAGCCTCCAGCAAGCCACATGCTCGCCCCAGCGTACTTCGAAGGTCTCCTGAAAGCCCGGCGCCTCGACGGCAAGGTGGCCTACCACGGGTAAGTGGTACAGTTTGTCGCCAGCGCCGGCGAGGACCGGCAAGGCGCGCAACGTTGCGTGGACCAGCCATATTTCGCGGACTGGGCGACCGGCCGGTATTTCGATGCGGAGGCCTGGCGGCGCAGGACTGGCCTCTTCGGTGGCCGCCAGCAGGTCCCGGCCATCGGCGTCCACTATGCGCACCGGCTGGAAGCGCCCCATGCCGGAGAGGAATCGCGGCCCGGCCAGGTCGTCTCCGCAGTGGGCTGAAAGCACAAAGCCACCAGGCGGAATGTACGAATCTCCCACGCCGTAGGTATCGGGAGCGATGTCCTGCAGGATATTGCCGACGGCGACCTGTTCTGGGCCGTAGATGTTGGTTCCAGTGCGTGGGCCGTGGGCAGGACTATAGAGAATCAGCTCTCCCTGGCCGCGCGGCCTATTCACGCCGTTTATCTCGCGACTTGTTCCGTCGGCGCGGATCACGCGCAACGGCGGTTTGGCGTCGCGCAGGTTGTCATCGAGCGTTGGGGCGGGCTGATAGAGCAACGCAGGTCTTTGTACAGGGATGCTGGTCTGGCCAAGAGTGACGGCTTTTGGCAGCAGGCGCCCCAGGTGTTCGGTCTGGCCTGTTTCTACGGCCGCGGCGTCGTCAGACGGCACTGGTGGCAGGCTAAGCGGCTGCAGGGCTGGGATTCGGCTTGGTGTGGGAACAAGGAGCCTTGCCGCACGGAGGAGGGGGTCGGCTGGCTGGCCAGAAGCTGGTTTGCCGCCCCGTAGTCGCCAATCGGCGGCGGCGACGATGCCCCGCACCAGCCATTGGGTGAAGGGGTATGCGGACGGGTCTATCCAGGTGGTCTCAAGTACAGGCAGGTTGCGCTCTGCTGCCCAGCGGCTCATCGGAGCCGGGCAAAGCCACGGCGACAGCCATACCTCAAAGCCGCGCCGCAGGAAGAACTCCGGCCCGGCGGCGTGCTGCGGCTCGAAGTCATACAGCCAGAAGTTGATGATAACGTCCCTGGGGATTTCTTCGACAGCCTGCCAGCAATTCAGGGGCAGGCCGCCTAGCGAGTTAGCAAAGGGCACGTGCTCGCGCGAGATAAGCATATCGTGCCAGATGATGAGCTGGGCGCCGTTTCTGCAACAGATGTCGCGGACGCGGCGGATGTGGGCCGCAAGAAAATCCGCCGGCGTCACGCCGAGCTTCGCGCTATTCGCGGCCACAGCATCCACAGCCTCATCGAGGCGGGCGTGAAAATACCTTGGCCGCCCGAAAAGTTCACAAATCTCCTCGACAACCCTGGCCATGTACTCGTAGGCCCCTGGCTCCCACAGCCGCCAGCCCATCGCACGGTCTATGTATTGGGGATTTCGCGGCGCACACTCGGGGTGGCTGAGCAGGCTCGTAGAGGGTATTACTTCAAGCCCGCGGCGGCGCGCCTCAGCCACCAGCCGGCGGATTTCGGCGATTGACCAGTCTGCGGGCGCGTCCACCTGGGCCTTCAGGGCCATATTGCCGCCCAACTCCAGCACGACGGCCTCATAGCCCAGCCCGCGCCCGAGGTCAAAGAGCGACACGACCAGGGGACTCTTGCCAAAGTCCAGAAGGATATGCAGGCCGAGAGTGGGAGGGTCCCGGCCCTCAGGTGCTTTTGCGCTCAGCGCTGCGCCCAGACATGACATTCCGGCAACCAAAAAGAGAGTGTACGCCAGCATTGGCGTGCCGCTTTTCTGTGGGTTTGCGAGCAGGAAAGGGGACTTCGCCTCTTCTGGGGGAAACCCTTTAAAAAGGGTTCTCCCCCAGCCCCCCTTCCCAAACTTTTTACACTGTTGGCTGGCCGGATAGCCGCTTCTCCGCCAGCGCCGGTGGCCGCGCCTACGTGCCAGGAAGCACGAGCATTTACGGGGAGGGGGTGCAGGGGGAACCCCGCTTTTTGCCCAAAGGGGGTTCCCCCTGCCTGGGGGAAACCCGTATGGGCCGGAGCGTCAAGGGGGGCGGCCCAGGTACGGTCCCCCAGGCTTGTAACTGGCCGGGGCGGCCAGATGCAGCTATTTTGGCCGCCCTCAGCCCTTTGGCAGGTTCTACGGGAGGGCGGATGCATACTCGTATTCGCCGCATCCCCTCATGGGC
>JANZZA010000496.1 GCA_026419655.1 Armatimonadota bacterium
AGGCCGCCGGCGTCCTGGCAGCCGTCCCAGTAGCGGGCGCCAACCTGGTCGTGCTCAAGCTGGTTTATCGGACAACGTGGACAAAGGCTCTCGTAGCCCTGCTGGCCACCGCCCTTTACGTCTTTCTTGCAGGAGCCACAGCGAACCGGCTAATGGTCGGGTTTGATTAGGCCGCCAGACAACAGCAGGGGTAACCCTGTTACGCGCCGTATCATCCCCGCTCATCCGCAGCCTGCCCGATTGATAAGTTCTAGCCGTATTCGCCCACGACGCGGGACCCGCCAGCAACGACCGGCAATTGGAGCTGGAAAGGGCGCAGCCTGCTCTGGCAGGGCATGCCCGGCGTAAACCAGGCCACCCGAGCGCGCGGGCGGAAAATACTGGCTGCCGTTGTCACGAGTCGCGAGGGATCATCTCCAGTCTGGCAGATCGGGCCGGGCTTGGTGCAGTCCTCCAGGATAGCACGCGCCCCCTCAAGAGTGTGCGGCTTCTCGCCAACGAGGCGCGTGAGCTTTTCGTATCGTTGCTGGCTATTACGCATCTCGGTTTCCGGATGGCTGTGCAGCTCGGCAAGCTCTGATGTCACGTAGTGATTCGTGGCGAAAACTACGCCATCCGCTGGTTCGCGGATGGCCATCTTGTAGACGCTGCGCTCAACACAAACCACACGCTCTTCGTCGGCCACCAGTAGATTGAAGGGAGCACAGTTGAAGCGAACCGCGCGCAAGAAGTCCAGGGCCTCATCAAAGCTCCGGCAGCGCTGTAGAAGAAGCCTGGGTATGCAGCGCGAAGGGATGCCGTCATCGCGCCACTCGCTGGGCTCCACAGCCGCGTTGGCACAACCCAGGCCAAACTCATTTACTCCCCCAGAGCACCAGACAGTCCCCGGCACGGTCAGCATAAGCGCCTGAATCTTGCCCGGAACGTCTACGACACCCATAGCGCGGCGGTCGGTACGGCCGGCAGGGATGTCTGTAGTCTTGGCCAGCACCGGGCCGCCAGGAGCGTCGGCAAAGCCAATCAAGGAGCAGCCCGCGCGCTTTATCTCCGGTAGGACGTTAAACTTGAGCACGTGCTCGCGCGGCAAGCCAGCTCCGTCGGCAAGACCCTCCATCTCGGCCAGAAGCTCTGGAGCCAACCGCTCGAAATTGGCCCGCATCAGCGCAAGACGCTCATCGTAAGCCGGGCCTTCGTACTTGCCCGGAATGCCTGCCCCGGCCACCAGTTCGGCGATCACACTGCGGAAAGCCGCGCCAATCTGGCGCCCCACTTCGTAGTGGTCCCCGTAAGCCTTTGCGAACAGTGCTTTCTCAGCGGCCATGCTTAAATCACCCTCTTGTCCAAAACTGCGGCCTGCCGTCAAAGCGTCCGTGATGCGCGTGCTGTACATGTACCACTTACACGACGCCTCCTAGCAGGGCTGGCAACAACCCAGTGTAGTTAGGGCAGCACCATGGCCTTCACCGCCAGGCCCGCGCGAACAGCATCCAGACCCGCTGCTATGTCCTGGATAGAAAAGCGATGGCTGATGAGCGAAAGTACCTGGACGCGCCCTGTAGCCAGCATCTGTCTAGCGCGGGAGTCTGTCAGCGGGTTAGTGAAGGCGCCGCGGATAGTTACTTCGTTGTGGTACACATCGAAGGGCCTGAGCGAAAGCTCCAGGTCGGGCTGCTGGACGCCGAAAAAGAGCACAGTTCCGCCCCGGCGCGGCAGAAAAAGAGCAGCGCGGGCAGCAGCCTCATGACCTGAGGCCTCGATGACAATCTGCGGGCCGCCGTCCGTCGCATCATTGACGCGGTCGCGAAGCTCGCCGGAGCTGAGACCTGACGGGTCAACGACAGCGTCCGCGCCAAGGGTCAGAGCAAGGTCTCTTTTCGCAGCTACGGGCTCAACAACTACCACCGGAGCGGCACCAGCATGGCGCGCTAACTGCAAAAGGATGAGACCAATGCTACCCGCGCCAAGAATGACCGTCGGGTCCCCAGCCGTAATATCGGCAAGGTCAAGACCATGGACACAGCAGGAAACCGGCTCCATCATTGCGGCAGCTTCTGGAGCCAGGTCAGGCGGCATCACCAGCACCTGGCGCGCCGGCGC
>JANZZA010000573.1 GCA_026419655.1 Armatimonadota bacterium
GGGCGCAACGAGCTTTACGTTGCCGTACTCAGTAGCGGGGGCCCATGTCTGTTACGCGTGTATCTTACCGACCAGGAGGGGCATGGTCTGGCCGAGGTGTACTATGACATTTAGGCGATGGGGTATCTTTGCGCTGCTTGGGGTCATGGCCGCGGCGTTTGCCTGGCCCGCGTCAGCCGCGAGTCCCCGCCGCTTTTCTCTTGTAGCGGTGGGCGACATCATGCTCGACCGTGGTGTTGGCCGTGCGATTCAGAGGAGAGGCTGGAGCAGCATCTTTGCCTGCGTACGGGACCGGCTCCGCGCTGCTGACATCACCTTTGGCAACCTGGAGTCTCCGCTCTCCACGAGGGGGGCCCACAGCCCCAAGGACTGCGTTTTCCGCGCCCATCCGTCTACCGTCAAGGTGCTCCTGGACGGGGGGTTCGATATCGTCTCTGTCGCTAACAACCACACTCTCAATAGCGGGCGGCAGACCCTGCTGGATACTCTGGGCATCCTTCGGAGCAACGGCCTTCGCTATGTAGGCGCCAGGCCCGAAAGGCATCTTTCCTGGTGGCCAGTTCATCTTCAGGCAGGCGGTCTCACAGTGGGCTTCATGGCCTTCACCGACTTGAGCTTCGAGCACGGCTCTTACAGCAAAGTGGACAAGGACCTGGGCAAGTTTGCCGAAAAGATAAGTACCGCTGCCCGCAAGGTTGACGTCCTAGTGGTTTCCTTTCACTGGGGCGAGGAGTATATGGCAATGCCGACGCTGCGCCAGCGACAGGTGGCGCGAGTAACTGTCGAGGCTGGCGCCGACCTTATACTCGGCCACCATCCTCATGTCCTTCAGGGAATAACGGCTCTCAACGGTGCCCCTATTCTCTACTCGATGGGGAACTTCGTTTTCGACCAGCGGCAGGGCGAGCGCATGGAATCAGCGATTTTCGAACTGTCCTACGTCGCGGGAGATGGGTGGTATATCAGGGCCGTACCGGTTATCATTCCGTCGTCGCGCTTTGGACCCGAATATCCGCCGACCACGCGCTCTCAAAAGATTGCCTGGCGGCTGGCAGAGCTTTCGGCAAAGCTTGGCACGTATCCAAAGGTGGCGTCGGATAACGCTGTGATACTTCATGTAGCGTCTCGGGACGATGTCTCGCTGGCGCAGTACAGGAGCAATTAGGAATGAAAAGATGGGATAGGGTCTTAGTCTATGCGCTTGCTGCGTGGGTGGCGTGGGGAACGAGGGCTTGGGCCGCACCTGAGCTCAAGCCTGACCAGGCCGCTGCACGAGTAGACGGCAAGACCATAACCGTCGGCGACCTGCAGCGTGAATGCCTGGCCCGCTTTGGCGCCGGCACACTCCAGCATATGATTGACTGCCTCCTTGTGGACGGCGAAGCCCGCAAGAGGGGCATTCAGGCCACTCCTGCGGAAATAGTTACCCGCATGAAGCAGTTCCAGGTCGGCGTCCAACTGTCGCTTCCGCAGGGGGCTACTTTCTCCGATTGGCTCAGCACCCGGCGAATAAGCCTGCGTGAGCTGGCGGCTCAATGCCGTATGGAGGTCCAGCTCGAGAAGATGGTGGCTGATAAGGTCACGGTCACAGACGAAGAGGTAGCTAAGTTCTACGAGGCAAACAAGGAACGTTTCCGCCAACCTGAAAGAATGCTCGTGAGCCACATTTGTGTGGAAAAGAAGGAAGATGCGGAGCGGATCCGCCAGGAAATCGTTAGCGAGAAGATTACCTTCGCGGATGCGGCGCGAAAATACTCGATTGACCCGTATGGGAGGGAGAATGGTGGATTGTTTGGCTGGATAGCCCGGGGCCCTGACCCCTTCCAGCAGGCGGCTTTTGCTTTGCAGAGAGACGGTGATATTTCACCGGTATTTCAGGGTGAGAAGGGGTGGGAGATAGTGCGGCGGGACGCATATCAGACTGCTCGGGTCGCGCCCTTTGAGGAGGTACATGGGCAGATTCGAGAGATGTTGCGCCAGGAGCGTGTCGCACGGCTAGCCGAAAACATGCTCAAGGAGCTGCGCCGGGCCGCCAATGTTGAGCAGTTGGTGGATTTCGCGGCACTGAATGAAGACGTGCGGCAGATCCTGGATGCGGCTAGAGCTGCCGAGCAAGGCGGCGAAGCGCCGGCCGGCGGCGCTAAGCCACCGCAATGACCTGCCGTCGAGGACACCGACGGC
This sequence comes from Armatimonadota bacterium, assembly GCA_026419655.1. Classification (GTDB taxonomy): domain Bacteria; phylum Armatimonadota; class Zipacnadia; order Zipacnadales; family FEN-943; genus JANZZA01. The sequence continues at coordinate 2,182 of JANZZA010000573.1, forward strand.
CATCGTGGCCGCCTGGATTTGTCCCCGGTGTTGGGGCGGGATACGCGGGCTTTCCGTCTGGCAGTGAGTTTTGTTTACGCCCCCCAAAGCTAGTTCCTGGATCCTAATAACGGGAGAAGAAGCACGATGATTGCGCCACACGGCGGCAAGCTTGTGAATCGCGTCCTGACCGGCGAGGGCCTCTCAGAGGGCCTGTGCGAAGCCGAAACACTGCCCAAGGTCCCCGTGGACTACGATACGGGGCGGGACGTTCAGAATATAGCCCGTGGAGTTTTCAGTCCTGTCGAAGGTTTCCCAACGTCCGAGGAATTTCGCGCGGTTGTGGAAGACTGCCGGCTTCCGTCCGGGGTGGCCTGGACAATACCATTGCTGCTGGACGTGCCTTCGAGGGAGCTAGTGCTGCCTGGGCGGCGCTATTGCCTGGTCTGGGATGGTCAGCCGGACAGGCCTTTGGCCCTACTGGACGTCACAGACGTGTATCCATGGGACAAGCAAAGGGCCGCGGCCAGCGTGTTTCGCACTACCGACGAGGCTCATCCGGGCGTGGCCGGCTACTATGCCCGTCACGACTGGCTGGTCGGCGGTACTATCACCCTGCTGGACAATGACCGCGGTCCGTTCCATGCTCACAACCGTTTTCCCGCTGAGACTCGTGCCCTCTTTGAGGAGCGTGGCTGGGCCACCATCTGTGCTTTTCAGACCCGCAACGTACCTCACGCTGGCCACGAAGACCTTCAAAAAACGGTGCTGGGCCTCGTGGACGGCCTTTTCATACAGCCCATCATCGGCAAGAAGAAGAAAGGCGATTTCACCGACGAGGTAATCTTGGCGGCGTACGATGTGCTGATCGCGGAGTATTTCGTGCCAGAGCGCGTGCTGTTGAACATTTTGCCGACCGAGATGCGTTACGCGGGGCCGAAGGAAGCCATTATGCACGCCATTATGCGCAAGAACTATGGCTGTACACACATCATTATCGGCCGCGACCACGCCGGCGTGGGCAACTATTATGGCGAAGAGGATGCCATCGAGATATTCCGCGACTTTCCCGACCTGGAAATCCAGCCCATTACCATCCGCGGGGACTTCTGGTATTGTCGGCGGTGTCAGCGAGTGGCGTCTAACCGCACCTGTCCGCATGGTGAAGAGCACCAGATTAGTTTCAGCGGTACGCGGATACGTCAGATGATACTCGACGGCCAAGCTCCTCCGCCGGAAATCATGCGGCCCGAGGTCTATGAAGCCATTCGTCGGTTCCCAAATCCCTTCGTGGAATAGCCCGTTGGTTAACTCTCTGGGGAGGGGCCCATTGGGCTTCATGTTTTGTTAATGGGCGCATGGGTGACTTCCGGCCTCAGTTGCGCAAGCACTGGCGGAAGTCTGCCAGATTGAGCTGGAGAAGAGCTTTGTGCGCGGATTCCTGCGAGAGCGGCATTGGGCCAGTTTCTGCTGCTCGTGGCGGGCACCGAAAACAAGGTTCATTCAAAAGAGGACTGCTGCAGAAGCTGGTGCTGGCTTGTCCGGGATGAAAAAGGCGTACATCACCGTCCGCTCGACCTTTTACCAGCCGCTATGCTTGGCCGCCTGGAGAGTGACCTTTGCAGCGGTCTTAGAAGTGAGCAGATAGGGCTGAGCCCTGGGTTTTGACCTCCTGGCATTTCTGGGGTAGAATCGCCGCTCGCATTTTGCCGTGTGGAGGTGCCAGAGCGATGCCAACCTACCTGTACAAATGCAAGAAATGCTCGCACGAGTTCGAGTTGCGGCAGCCCTTCGGGGCGCCGAAGCCTGACAAGTGCACGCGCGACGGCTGCGACGGGGAAGTTGTCAAGGTCTTCACGCCGCCGGCGATTGTTTTCAAAGGGCCGGGCTTTCACGTGACGGATTATGGTCGCGGGGGTGGCAATGGCAAGAATCGACCGCGGCCCAAAGACACCGAATCCGAAAAGTCTTCAGCGAGTGTAGGTGAGGCCAAGGACTGAGCTTCTGTTGCCGCGCGCTTCATGGGCTGCCCCGGCGTCAGGCCGGGGCAGCCCTTCTTAGTGGGCCGGTGCAAAAGGCCCCCGTTTTCGGCGTATTCGGCGCAGGGAGCCTCATCTCTTCGGGGCCAAGGTCGTACTCACGACGCGAGTCAACCCGCGCAAAGTCAAGTGGCGCTGCGCAAACCGTAGGAGACTGTTGCAAGACCTGGTGTCGGCTTACCTGGACGGAGGAAAGTGTACAACGCTTTACGACAGACCTTTTACCCGCGATTTCCTCTGGCGGCGGGGAAAGCGATTTCTGCAACAGTCTGCATAGGGGACATTGCGTCCCGAGAGGGAATCGGCTGCCCACGGCTCTCGCGCACAAGTTATGACAGGCGTTCTTGCCCTGCGCGAGGGTCGCTGCAGCCGCCATCTGCTTATGCTTTCCGCTAACCTTCTGGGCGACGGGCACAAGGACTGCGTGGACAACTTGTGCCAGTGCCTGGGGCTTTTAGAGGAATTTCGCGAACTCCTCCATTGGCTTTCTGGGCCTG
>JANZZA010000700.1 GCA_026419655.1 Armatimonadota bacterium
CTTCCCACTGGGCCAGCTCGTCGCGGAACAGTATCTCCGTGGGACTCTTGAAGCCCACGAAAATGACCACGCGGTTGAAAGCCTCTCGCTCCGCCAACACCGCCTGAATGAGGCCGCGGAGGGGAACCAGACCTATACCGCCCCCGACGATGAGCACGTCGTGGCCCTTTAGCTCCTCAACGTCAAAGCCGTGGCCGAGAGGCCCGCGGATTCCAATGGTGGCGCCTGCTTCCAGGCGGTGCAGAGCTGATGTCACGTCGCCGATGCGGCGCACGACGAGGTCGAAGCTCGTCCGTCCATTGGGCGCCGAGGCCAAAGAAATGGGTGCCTCGCCCACCGGCGGCACGAAAACCTGCACAAACTGCCCCGGCTGGTGCCCCAGCGCCTCGCCTGAGGCGAGCTGTATTTCGAAGAGCTTCTCCGTCGCCGTCTGTTCGACAATGTTTACCACCTTCGCCGGCTGGGGCACATAAAGGTCCCTTTCCGGTTCGACTTGCTGGATAGGCGTCTTAGGCGGGCTAAACGCCATGAGCTTTCGCCTCCTTCGCCGACTCGGCCAGAAGGTCGTTGACAACCTCCACCGGGTCAATGTTGGCCACACACTGACGGAAGCAGCGCCCACAACCACAACAATACGGACGGCCGTACTGCGTGAATAGATAAGCGTACTTGCGGTAAAAGCGGTGACGTACCCGCTGAGGCCGTTCCTCACGAAAGTTCTCGCCAGTGGCCACCAGGGCAAAATCCTCGAGCTGGCAGCTATCCCATACGCGCTCGCGCGTGCCTTCCTTCAGCGTCAGGGCGGGCTGGTCTATCACGTCGAAGCAGAAACACGTCGGGCAGGTGGTGTTGCACGTGCCGCACGAGTAGCACCTATCGGCCCACTTTTCCCATACCGGACTGTTGGCGAAGCCTGTGAAGTGCAAAGGTAGCTGGACCAGCTCAGTGTTCATCTTCCGGGTTTGCTGGCGGCGAACTTTTCCTGACTGGGCCGCCCGCATCTGGGCAATGTCATCGCTGTTGGCCTCGCGGCCATCCACCATCGCCAGCATCGCCTCCCCAGCCGGCGTAGCAGCCTCCGCTACGTATTCCGTCCAGCCTTTGATGGGGTTGAGGAAAAGGTCGTAGCCCGACTGAACCGTATCGGTCTTCATGTAGGCGCAAAAGCAATGCTCATCAGGCTCACAGTCCACGCCCACGACACGCATGGCCTTCCGCCGCTCCACCCAGCCCGGGTCGGCGTGCTTGTCCGTCATCGCTATATCCAGGCTCTCCAGCGCATAGATGTCGCACGGATGCACACCGAAAAGCACCAGAGGCTGTACCTCAATCACTTCCTCGGCCTGGAAACCCTCCCCCAGCCGATACCGCAGGATGGTCTCGACAGGTGGCATGGCATACTTCTTGGGCGGAAGGATGGTGCTAATATACCTCAGCTCGATCCTCGCCGGGTCGGACACTTCCCGAAAAGCCCACTGGTCGCGCCCTTCTCTGCGGTGGGGCGCTACTACCAGGGCTTCCTGCATGAGCTTGGCGGCCAATTCCTTAGCGGCCGCATCGCTAATCACCCTAAGCGCCATGAGATTGACCTCCTTGGGCTGACTCTACTCACCTGCCGCAGACTGGCCGGGCTGACCGACGAGCAGCTAAGCCTGGGCGGGAGTTTCATGCCCGCTCCGCGCTAGCAAATCCGCGGCAGCAGTTCACCACTGGGCATGTCGAGTACTCGCGTTGTACCCAGCCGGGTTCTCAGCAGTACTCTGCCTGCTGGACTTGCAACCACCTCCCCTATTGTGGCTGCCCCGCGACCACAATCATGACTGCGCATAATGGCCAGAGCCTGGGCC
>JANZZA010000358.1 GCA_026419655.1 Armatimonadota bacterium
TGGCCCGGCGCCGATGACGCCTTCGCGCCGGAGAAGGTCCAATGCTTCCTCGATGCTGTCCACGGTCGGCACGGGAATGGCCGCGCGATAGTCCATGTCGCCGTCGGGGCAGACGTTAACGATTCGCGCGTGGCGGGCGAATTTGGCCAGCTCCAGGATGGCCCATTCGTCAATCTCGGAAGCCGCGCCAGCACAAGGGTCTGGCTCCCAGGCCCCTGGGTCGCCCATGCGCGCGATAAGCCTCGCAAACTCTGCGCTGCCCAGACCTTCTTCGTTCCGCTCGACGAGGATAATGCCGCCACTGGGGCGCACTACCTGAGCCGCCGCTGCCAGGCCTTTGCCGCCCTGGTAGAAGACGTGGTCTAGCGGATAGCCGCCGTTGCTGGTTATGGCAACGTCCGCTGGCGCAGGTACGGTACAGGTGAGGGCCTTTCGTGCGGTGCTAATGGCGTCTGCATGAGTCGCGGCTAGGTCGCCCCCGAAGATTCCCACGGGCTTGCGCTCCAGGTTCTGCACGACCTGGACGCTGAAATGCACTGGGCCGGCCAGCCGGGCTACCTCCCACGCTTCCTTGTACACCGGATTGCCGTCAACAATTCCGTGGGCTGCCTTCGGATGAGAAAGCAGCTTGGGACCGTGGAAGGCCATGATTGTCTCCGCCGCAGCGATGCCTGGGCAAAGAGCCTTTGGGCCGCCGCTGAAGCCGGCCATCAGGTGCGGCTCGACCAGGCCGACGATTATGCGCAGGTCAGCCTCGCTCCACGCTTTGTCCAGAGCTACCGGCATCCCGTTTCCAGTCAGGCCGAGGAAGACTTGTTGTTCTGTGGCGCGGCCGTCATGGGCCACTACGTTGACGCCGTGGCTGAGGGTTTCCGGGCCGATGATGACGTCCAGCTCGGCAGCCGTCGGGGCACGATGAAGGCCAGTGGCGATGAGTACCGTCACCTTATCGGGGCCGATTCCGGCGTCTTCGAGGCGTTCGACCAAGGCAGAGAGAATAGGCCGGTTATTGACCGGCCGGGTGATGTCGGAAACCACTATCACGGTCTGCCCATGGCCGCGTGCGAGGCTGGCGAAAGGTGGCGTGCCTAAAGGATTGTCCAGCGCCTTTGCCACCGTGCCCGCAACTTCTGGCAGCGGGGTCAGCCCTGCCGGTTCAAGCACGTCTACCGTCCACTCGTCGGGCAGGGTCGCCGACATCCATCCTCTGCCGTACCGCACGGAAATCTGCATTCAGCCATCCACACTCCTAGCTCTCCTCGGTGATGCGGACACCACCTTACCACACAAAAGCTTGCTATAAGAGGCCCGAGTTTGCCAGGGGAGTATTCGGTTTTCTCAGGATAGTGTTGGAAAAGTTTCTGCAGCGCCTCGGAGGTACGCTCCGAGGCAAAGGATGGGACACAGAACTTCATACACTTTTGTGGCCCTTTATGCGTCAACACGGGTTTTGGTGCGGGCCACCGGGGTGATTCTCAGGGCCTTACT
>JANZZA010000031.1 GCA_026419655.1 Armatimonadota bacterium
AGGGCCATGTTCCGCACCCACAGGAACTGGCTTTGCGAAAACCGGACAATATAACCGCGGATGCCCTGGTACACGAAAATCAAGATGGGCATCTGGATTAGCATGGGCCAGCAGCCGCCGAAGGGATTCACCCCATGCTCCTGCCACAGCCGCCACATCTCTTGCTGGAAGCGCTGCTTGTCGTCCTTGAACTCTTCCTGAAGTGCCTTGATTTGCGGCTGCAGCCGCCGCATCTCTTCCGCCGACCACATCTGTTTGAGGGTGAGGGGGTGCAGAACGATGCGCGTCACCAGGGCCAGCAGGATTACCCCTATGGCCGCGCTGCCGCCGGCTGCCGTGACGAAGAAATCCACCAGTCGGTACCAGAAGCTTTCCCTGCCGACCATGTCCAGCAAGGGTCCGATGGCCGTAGCCACGTCTTGCCTGACCCACCCTTGCCCGTCAGGGCGCGGCGTCCACACATCGAATCCGGGCCTGCCGTGGTTCTGTACGGCGTAAAGCATCCACGCCGAGTCCAGTAGGTGCCGGGCTAATTTGGGATCGCGCAGTTCCGCATAGGCCAGCCACCCCGCATGACATGCGGCAAAGGCTGCCCAGCTCAGCCGTGCCCTTTGCAGCTCTGTCGCTGCCTTCTGATAAGTTTCCAGGGCCTCTCGCGTCTGGCCCTCTATCTCGAGCACACGCGCCAGCCTCAGCAGTGCCATCGGCGCAGAAGGGGTCAGCGAAGTTGCATGAACCACGGGGCGGCCGAAGGGCAGTTCCACCAGGCCCTTGGCCACAGCCGGCATCCAGTCCAGTGCCCCCTCAGGGAAGCCTTCTGGCTTGACGCCGCCTGCCAGATCCACCTCATAGTCCGTTTGCTGGCCGGCAAAGTAAAGCTTCCCGCCGGATTGCTTCAGGACGCCATGCACCTCGACCTGAGTGGTGCGGAGACTATCAGCGCTGGCCGCCAGGGCCGGCACGTCAACCACCACAACCTGGGGTCCACCTGTGAAGAGGGATTTGAGGCCTTCGAGAAGGCCTCCACGCCGTCCGCCCTGGCTCTCGCCGCCAACCAATCCCTGGACCGCCAGGAGGTTTTCCAGCCTGCGTCGTTGCTCATCCAAGGAAGGCCTGTTTGGGATGAAAAGTTCTGGGGGCAACCCGCTCTGTGTCTGCATGCCAGCCAGTGAGCCGCTTCTCGGCCGGCCTTCCGTACCAGCCGGGGTGTTAGTAGCTCCGGCGCTAGGTCGCCGAGTCCCAACCGCTCCCGTCCCGCCGCGTGACGGGTCGGCGCTTTGTGACCAGACTACAGAGGTTAGGGCTGCGACAGCGATAAGAGCCGTCCACCAGCCCAGATGTGCTCGGATTGTCATGGACAGGTCAGCTCTGGTCTGAGCGGCTGGCGAGTTGGTCGGAATCTGAAACTCCAGGCACCGGATCCCAGCCGCCGGCTGAAAACGGGTTACATCGCACTATTCTTCGCAGCGATAGCCAGCCGCCGCGTATTACGCCGTAACGCAGTATTGCGGTGCGCGCGTATTCAGAACAGCTAGGCCGAAACCGGCAAGTTGGCGGAAGCACCCGTGAAAGGGTGCGTTGATACAGCCATATCAACCAGGCCAGCGCCTTGCGCACCAGGCACGTATTCCTTTTGAGACTGTTGCAGAAGTTGCTCTCCTGGCGCCCGGGCGCGGTTGGAAGTGAACGGTCCGGCGCTGGGCGCTGTACACTTTCCTTACTCTCAGTAAGTCCAGCAGCAGTTCCCGCAACAGTCCCCTTGCTAGGTCTCGTAGCGCAGCAAGCCGAGTCGCTTTAGGGCTGTCTCCACCTCGCTCACCAGACTCATGTACTCTGCCATGGCCGCCTGCGGCCGGGCGATGAGCGCAACCCACCAGCCGGGGGCCAATTTGTCAGTCACGCTGCGCATAGCTGCCCGCAGCCGCCGGCGCGCGCGGTTCCTCTTGACTGGCTCACCCACCTTGCGTCCTGCCACAAAGAGACACCCGCTCGTGCCGTCTGGCGACGGCGCAGCCACCACCGTGGCAATAGTCCCACTTACTCGTTTGCCTGCAGCGAAAAGATAATCTATTTCCTTCCGCCGCCGGAGCGTTCGGAGCGTGCCCTGGGGCACTGCTTACACCACGGTCAGCCGCTTGCGCCCCTTGGCGCGACGGCGGCTCAAGATGCGGCGGCCGCTCTTGGTAGCCATCCTGGCCCGAAAGCCCAGTTTCCTGAGACGAGGTTTTCTTTTCGGTTGGTAGGTCCTTTTCATCCAGAATCCTTGTCCTTTTCTTCTCGCACGTGGGTCACGTGGAGTATAGCACCCTCGCTGCCACCTTGCAACGACAGCGTGCTTAACTGGCACCATCGGGTTTCCCCGGAGGATTCTTTCTGGCCACTGGGGAGAATCTTGGAAACTCGCGTTCGTGACCTCGTATCGGGCAGCACTCTTACAAGGGTTATAACCCTGAACTTGCCGCAAAATCTTTACGCTGCTTCTGCCGCAAGCCAGCTTTGCAAGAAGTGGGCGGTGATCGGGTAGAGGAACAGTTAACGACGGAACCTCAGCCACGGGTGCGCACTCGCGCATAACGCGCACCGCCGGGTCTGAAGAAGAACCTCGGAGAGTCGGAAAAGCGCCTGCCAAAACGGGAAAAACACGCTGCGAGCAACTTTGCTACCTCGGAGTATCACCGCAGACCTAGCCGCTATCATCCGGTCATGCCTCGAAGAGGTCAGGCGTCTGAGATAGGTCTTCAATGGGACCAGTACGCGCGATGCGGCCCTCCTTCATCGCAGCGCCCCATTGGCACAACTCCCTCGCAAAATCCAGGTCATGGGTAGCGACGATCATGGTGGAAGGCAGAGTCTGCAGCAGTTTTAGCAAGTCCCTTTTGCCCACGGGGTCCAGTGCAGCAGACGGCTCGTCAAGCGCGAGCAGCTTGTTGTCTGTCACAAGCACCGAGGCTATCGCTACGCGCTTTTTCTGCCCAACGCTGAGGCTGAGAGGGTGTTTGTTGGCCAGATGGGCTACGCCAGTTGCCTCCATGGCCTCCTGGGTGCGGCGTTTGATTTCTTCCGCTGGCCATCCCTGGTTGACCGCTGCGTAGGCAACCTCGTCAAACACGGTAGGCATAAATATCTGGTCGTCGGGGTTCTGGAAGACCAGTCCTACCTGCTGACGCAACATCCTTAGATTGCGTGGCTCCGGCGTCAGGCCCAGGATGCTAATGTGTCCCCTGCCACGCAGCAAGCCATTCAGGTGGAGCAAGAGCGTGGACTTGCCTGCGCCATTAGGACCAATGAGCGCCACGCGCTGTCCTTGTGGCACCTGCAGGCTGACGCCGTCGAGCGCTTCGGTGCCGTCGGGATAGGAAAAGTGTAGGTCCCGGATGTCCACGGCTAGAGGCGCACCAGCCACACCAGCACTCCCCCGATAAGCAGTAGCAAGAAGGCTTCGGCCCACTCCAATCGGCGCACTTCAAGCAGTCTCAGGCTGCCGTTGTAACCACGCGCGGCTAGGGCCAATCCGGTCGTCTCTGCGCGCCGGCCTATCCTAACCATCAAAGTCTGGGTCATCGCAGCGGTCACCTGCAGTTTCCTCAGCAGGCCCCTCGGCTGGCCCCTTGCGTCTCTGGCTTGCTGCGTGCGCCGCAGTTCATCGGCGACTATCTGCAGGCTCCTGACAATGAAGTACAGGATAGACGCTAGCCTGCGTGTTACTGGCAATCCTAAAAAGCCCTCCAGTACGTCTCGGTCTGTGAATTTTGCTGCCGCAGCAGTAACCCAGGCGACGAGAATAGCTGATTTTACCCACAGGCCGGCGACGAAGTTGGCTGCCCGCACCGAGATGGGACGCGGCCAGCCCGGTACAGAAAAAGCGGCCTCCCCTGGCGTTACGGGGGCTGCCAGGACCAGAATTGCAGCCAGGACGGCAAAGGTGGCCAGTGGGCGGAGCCGCCGCAAGAAAACAGACCAGGCTCCGGGCGTACTCCCCAGAGCCACGCCGGCAGCTGCCAATACGCATGCGAATGACCACGGCGGCCACAGCTTGGCTGTGGCCGTCGCGACCATCACGACTGCCAGCAGACCCAGGCGCGTGCTCGGCTTCTGCAGCATTGGTGGGGGATTATACCTGTGGGGCGCTAAACCTGCTGGGCCGGCGTCAGCCTTTGTCAGCGCTCACAAGGCCTTAGGTCTGGACGCTCGAGCCTGCGCTTTGTCTTGTGCTGCTAAACTTGTTCCAGTAGTTCTTCGTCGCGCAGGGCGTCCAGCGCCGCTACACCGCCTTCGTCGCCGCGCTCTTTCATGCCGACAGCCGCGGCCGCCATGGCTTCCGGTCTCAGGCGCAGTGTCACCTGCTGGTCGTTGTCCAGGTTGGTCAGCCGCAAAACAACACCGTCAGCGGACGGGTAGTGACGGATGTTTTGTTTGCCGAGGGTACACCCGGTAGAAAGCTGTATGCCGTCCAAGGCACACGAAGGCGGTGGAGTTTCGGGACACCAGACCTCTGCCTGGACGCGGAAGTATTTGTTTGCACCCAGCATCCGCAGCGCTGCGCGGCCCATACGATACCCAGCCACCACGTAGGGGCCAAGATGGCCATGGAAAGTTCTGAGAAGTTCCCTCACATCTTCTTCGTCGCCGTGTCCGCCGCAATGCTCGCAGCTCACCGTTTCTTCCCCCATCGCGGGCCGAGAATACTTGTTCTCTCGATGAGAGCCACAGCCCCAGGCACCACTGTTAGCTGAAGTAGTATCCCCGGCCACGCCATTGCAAAGCTCAGGAGGGCGTAACTCACCACCGATTTGTCATAGCCCAGGGCGCGGCCAATAGTCATCAGCGCCAGCGCCCCGGCTATGCGTGACGCGACGATGCCCGCCACGCAGGCCACCAGCAGGGGCAGCCGGGCAGCCCTGGCTGCCCCTGCGATGCCGGCAAGTGCGGCCAGTTCAAAGGCCATCAATATCGCCACGGGCGGTGCCAGTGGTGGCATCCCCGTCAACACCGACGATAGAAGTGGCGTAATAAAGCCCACCTGCGCGGACACACTCGGTGACGCCAGCAGCCCAAGCGCGAGGATAGGCAGATACATGGGCAGGAATATCGGCCCCATTCCGGGGCCCAGGGCGTGAAAGGCTATCGGCACTACTATGCCGAGCGCGCCGAACAATCCGGCAAGCGCAAGGTCACGCGCGTCTAAGACCAGGCGCCGCTCCGTGCTCGCTTCGGCCTGGGTGGCCCGGCTTTCTTCGTGCACCGCGCTATCCGTCATAGGTAACATCCCAGTAGCTGCGCCAGACTTCCTGGGGCACTATCTGCGGATTGGCCGGCACAGGATAGCCATTGGCATCCGCGTATTCAGTGTTGCTGTGATACCGAGTTGGGTCCATCCATTTCACGTGCCCGTCGCAGAACAGGACGTTCGACCCGCCGTTGTGGATGCGACTGACCGCCCAGTAGCACGTGGCGCCGCCTGCAAAAAGACCAGGCGGTCCACACGGCGGCCCAGAGTTACACCGGTCCCATTCCACAACGAGAATTTTGTTCGCGGGCCTTGTGATGCTTCCCTCGCTCATCAGCGGCACGCCCTGGACGAAGGGATTCGCGCAACCGACGTTGTAGCCCTGCCCGTAGTACCACGGAAGCTGCGGCCTGCTTGGGCACCGGTTTATATCGAAGTTCTTCACGTATGGCTGGAGATTGGTCTTCCACATAGGCACCTGCGGGAAACGCTCGTCATAGTCGCTGATGTACATGAAGAAAGCCAGTCCGATTTGCTTCATGTTGCTGGTGCATGTGATCTGGCGAGCCTTTTCTCTGGCTCTCGCGAAGACCGGGAAGAGAATGGCGGCCAGAATCGCGATTATCGCTATCACCACCAGCAACTCAATGAGGGTGAAACCGCGCCCCACTGGCCGGCCCTGTACAGCATAGCCTCTAGCGATCATAGCTCTTCTCCTCTGCCTTAGGATGCGGTGCTGAGTACCGGGTACATGATAGCACGTTTTTGACATTTGTGCTACTGCACCTGCAAAAAATTTTTCCTCCCTTCGCCCCATCCGCACGAGCTGGTGACACGCAATCAGAGAAGACACACCAGGTGCCCGACAGAATGAATAATTTGGGGAAGGGGCGGAGGCAGAGCCCTTTTCAAAGGGAGCCCGGCGCCTCGCCGCAAATGCTTGCGCTCCGTGGCGGAGACGCGCGCCCACTGGCGCCTGCGCGAGGTACAGGCGGCCGCTCGTGTAGCTGACCCTGTATTTACAGGGGAAAAAGTTTGGGAAGGGGGTCTGGGGGACAACCCTTTTCAAAGGGGTTTCCCCCAGAAGAAGCCCCTTAACTTTAGTTCGGCTCTCTGTGATGCCTCAGTTTCCAGGAGTCTGTTTCTTCCTCGCCTAAGACAACCTTTTCCACCCTGAGGTCGCCTTTCCAAACCTCGATTTCGATCTGGGGGCCAGGTGCACCGTCGCAAAAATGTATAATGCCCCAGGCACCCTCGACTGAGAAGAAGCATCGAAAGTTTTCCCGGTTGATTTTCGGGTCGAGGTACAAGGTCTTCTGTGGTGCGGAATATCGAAAGCCGGACAGGGCGAGCAGGTAGGCATAGTTCGCCATTGAGCGGGCATAGTGGCTCCCGCACTCGAATTCGTTCCACGGATTGCGCTTGAGGCCGTCGTGGCGGTCGCGGATGGCCTTGCACACGGTCAGGCCTTCGCGCAGGAAGCCTTCGTATATCAGGTGCGCGCCGACCTGGTATTCAAAGCCAATCATGCACTCGAAGGCATAAGTCACGGGTCGCCGTGGGCGGCCGCCCTTGGGCCAGGTGCAGATAAGCAGTCCGCGGTCATCGTTGAGGGCGTAGACGCGGTGGGGGTTGTGGTGGCCGAAAAAGTCGTCGCGAAAGTTATGGCGATAGACCGCCGCTATTGCGCTGCGCACGTGGTCGGGGTCGTATAGGTCGCCGAGGCCATACATCCTCGCGTGCCATTGGCCCAAAACCTGGTCGCACAAGCAACCGCTTCCGTACTGGTACGGCGCATCCACACCCTCTGGTATTATCTGGAAGTAGTACTCAGCGTCGAAGAGCTTCTCGTCGCTGAGGCGGCTGCCGCTTTCGAAAACTCGCCGGTACTCATCCGCGGCTGCGGTGTCTCCCAGATACCGTGCCATTTCTTCTCCAGCCCGCAGCGCCGCCAGGTACATGCTCCCACACGCCGTCTCTGGCCCGTGGTATTCAATGTCGAGCGTGTTGTGATGGACGCCCTCCAGAAGACCGTCCCTGTCCTTGTCCCAATCTACCCATGCATACTCCAGGGCCTTCTTCACCGATGGCCACAGTCGTCGCAGCCACTCCTCGTCCCCACAGATTTGCCATTCCCGGTACGTCCGCAGGATATTCCCCATCTGACCGTCGGCGGCTGCATGAAAGCCGTGGCCGGCGTAGGTCCCCGGCGGCAGCTCCATGCGAAACTGCATGTGTCCGTCCTCTTCCCGCAGGTCGTACTTGAAATCAATCTCGCGCATCCCACGCTCAAGCTGGGGGAACAGGTAGGCTATTGTCTGGGCGTAGGCCCATACATGGGTGCACGAGCCTTCGCAGCACCCTCCGCAGGAGTGGCAGCCCTCAAAGCCGTAAAGCGTTCCGTCCGGCAGTCGCGTCACGGTTGGACTGCGCAGAATGGCCATTTGGCTGGATACAGCATCGAGCACGTAGGTCGGAAGCGTGGAAGAATAGAAGGCCTCAGCGAAACGGCGCGTCTCTCTCTCCAGTCGCTGGCGGTTCTCCAGGAAGTACCGCCCCACGTCCAGCGCATCTGCCCAGAGCGTGGCCTGCCATATCTTCCAGGTCGCTCCTAGAGGTTCGCCCCAGTACTTTTCGAAGTTCGGCATAAGCCACGACAACACCAGCGTGCGGGTGACAGTCTCCTCAGGCTCCAGTTTCACTTTGATACCCAGACGTGCCACTGGGGCGTGAGAGGGCGCGCAGTCCTTTGGCCCGCTGAATTCCCCGGTCGTGCCGAAGTCGTCCATCAGCAGCTCATTTATGCGAAACCACCCTGTCTCTCCGGGCCGCAGCTCCCATGTCACATCCTCGTCGGGCGTCAACAGCGCCATCGTGCCATAGCGTGGCGAATCGGGCGCATGTTTTTCCGTGCGCATGAAGATGCCCCGCCAGCCATCGCCTTCGACCCATTCGTTTACGTTCTCCCCAAGCTCCGGCCAGCCTACGATGTTCTGCAGCCCCAGCGCCACGCTGGCCTCGACCGCCTCGGCCGTAACGTTTCGGAGCGTGATGTCGAAGACAGCCACCGGCAGCGACGAATCCTTGTCATTGAGAGGAATAAAGGGACTCCACGCCTCAGTGCTCACAACGACTGGTACGGTGGGGTCGCTCAAGTCCACGCGGCAGAAGGGGAAGTAGCCCGTGAAGGCGCAGTCAGCAAACCTGAGAAACCCTGACCCGAAATGCGTGGGCGGTCCAAAGCCAAAGCCGCGGTAAGGCTGGGCGCCATGCGAATAGCCCTGGTACGGCGGCTGTAGCCGGCCTTCTAAAACCCGGAAAACCGGCTCACCGCCCTTTTGCCGTGCGTAGAGGCAGAAAAACGTATGGTCTGGCTCATAGCCCTTGTTTGCCCGGTTGAAGATTTCCCAGTCAACAAGCCGCCCGCGCCCCGACATTGATATACAGCCGGTACCTATGCCGCCGAGCGGGAAAGCAATCTCGCGCAAGTACTCACCGCGGTACGTTTTCTGCGGCCCCATCGCGAGAAGCTCCTCGTCGCTATAAGGCACAGGCCTTCCCGTTGACCTCAGTTCCCCCTTCGCCATGGCGGACCCCCCTTTTTCTTTATCTCGGCGCTTCCGGTTGCCTGCCATAAGTTGCCTCTCGCGGGCAACACGGCGCTTTCCTCGCATCTCCACCACGGCTCCCACACTGCGCTTGTGTCCCGAAAGCTTTTCTGGGGGAAACCCTTTGAAAAGGGTTCTCCCCCAGACCCCCTTCTTAAACTTTTTCGTGCTTTTCGTTAGCACTGCCAGCCCCTCATAAGAGGGGCAGCCCTCTGCTCCCATCCGGTACGCTATACGCAGCCCGGCTACTCTTCGACGGCCCGCAGCTCGAAGTAGTCGAGGTAAAGGCCCTTTTGGTTGGCGAAATTGTTTTGCGGCCCCATCCACACGTACTGGCCCTTGGAGGGAACGATGGTCGCCAGCTTGTACAGGTGCCACTCACTGTCCGGTATTTCGGTCATGGCAGGCATTATGGACCCCAGGTCGGCCCGGTTCACGGTGTCGTATACGCCCGCCCAAAAAGCCTTTCCGCCGTCGCCCGTCTTCTCGACCTTGATCCGCGCATAGACCTCATAGCGTGTGTTCGGCTCGAATTCCGCCGGCGATAGCATCCATTGCACGCACCACTCAATGTGGTTGTTGTTGAGGTAGACGCTGAAGCCGTCAGAGGCAGTTGGGTCCTCGACTATCCAGCACCACTCGCCATAGCGTCCGAGGCCTATGCGGTCGTCCTGGCCAACGACGCGCAGAGCCTTATGGGTGGTTGCGGGCTGATGCTGAGCCTGGGGCACGGCCGAGACGTCGCGCAGCAGTTCCACCCGCTGCATAACCGTGGCTGTCGCGCCGGGTCCGACCTTACCCCGCGTCTTTATCTCCCAGGTCACGACGCCACGCCTTGCGTCCACCCGCAGCCACGCCCGCTCGATGTCGCCGGCCAGGGGGCTTACACGCAGTCCGGCTCCGGTGGTGTGATTTGCCAGGGTCACGCCCTGGGCCACCTGGGCACCCGTGAAGGAAAGGTCTTTTCGGGCCTCGGTTTCTGGCATCGAGAGCGAGACGATACCTTCGTTGCCCATCGCGGGCACAACAGCCGTTATCTGGTCCGTGGGGCCGAGGGTGAGAGCTAACTGCCCGCGGATGTCCGCCGGCTGCTCGTCCTGGCGCGCGTTGATAAGTTGCGTCTCGACGGTGAAAGCGGTTCCTTCGGCTGGCACCTGGACAATCCTTACAAGCTTGAGTTGTTCGGCGACAAAGGTGGTCATCTCTGCAACCTTGCCGCCGTCCGCGTCTCGCACGGCCGTCTCGTACTTTCCGCCCCAGCCTGGCCCCTGATACGTGCCGCCCCACCACTCACCATATCCACCGGCGTTGGGGTACTGGGTGTCCTCTGTATCGCCCATGTAGACAACGCTTGGGCCGTCTGGCAACGCCCGGAGGCTAAGGATGCGCCCTCCGAGTCCAGGGACGATTCGCAACTCAAGATCGCGTCCGGCCATCTTGATAGCCTCAAACTCCCCGACTTTGGGCGCGATCCGCTCCCAGTACTGGCCGAGCGACATGCCGCCCTCATTCAGAGCCGTTAGGCCGCCAGCCTCTGCCACCGAGAAGAATCTATCAACACGCTTGCGAAAGGCTGGGTCTACGTCGGCCACATACCGATCGCCCTCGAAACGGTACGGTGACGTGGTCGGCCTGGAAGTGCGCTCGATCATTACCCAGTCCACGCTCAGCCTGGCTTCTCGTACGCGCTTCAGCACCTCGGGCTGATCGGCCACCGCCGCTTCTGCTTCGTCCCACAGCCGGTCTGCTTCGGCCAGGAGGTCGTCGGTAAGGTAAGGCGCGTTGGGTCCTTCCCAGATGTCCATGTGGATGTTCTCGCGCTCGACCTTATCGTGGATAAGGTCAATGTAGCGGCGGATGGGGCCGGCGGCCTCACCGTAGACGCCTTCCAGGAACTCATTCATTGCTTGGTTTTCGTCGTAGTCGGGGTTCCAAAGAAACTTTGCTGCCATGTACCCGCCCAAAGCCGAAAGCTCACCCAGCAAAGACGTATAGTTGTCCTGCTCGAAGATGCCAGTGACGTTGTTGCGCACAAAGAAGCGCACGTTCGGCCGCCTCACGCGCTGGTTGGGGAAGGGGACAAGGTAGTTAGAGAAAGAGGTGTTATAGTTCCACACCCACAAGCGGTTACTTATTTTCGACCAGCCCTCAATGTCTTCGCGGAAGGCCCGGTTTTCGGGACTGTCGCAACTCTCCAGGGGGTGAGAGAAACAACATTCGATACTGCACAGGCGTATGATGACGTTAGGCCGGGGCCGGATGTATCGGGGCGGTTTGCGGCTCCACTGGTAAGCCAGGGTCTCGACCGCCTTATCGGGAAACTCTTCTTCGACCGCCTCAGCGACTTTGTTGACTAAGTACAGCAGTGGCCCAGCGTTACTTCCTTCACGAGCCGCCATCGCCCGGCAATTCGCGCATTGGCACGGATTGCCCCAGTCGTTCTGCGAAACCGAAAACACGAAGGCCTCCGGGTCTTCCCGCATCCACCGGCGCACTTCCTCCGTGACTATGCGGATGACGTCTTCGTTGGTGCAGCACAGTTGGGTCCAGTCTCGGATGCGACGGCCGTCTATCTCGGAGAAATATTCCGGGTGCTCGTCGAAGTACTTTTCGGGTGGCACGAGGTAGTTGAAGGTGTGCACGAAGCCGAACCTGGAAAACCTTACCTTTCCGCCATGGCGCTCCTCAAGGGAAGCGGCTGATGAGTTCACGCGGTTTCGGGCGCACCAGTCGCCATCGAAGCAATCTCTCACAAAGGGTTCTCGGTATTCGAGCACGGGCACTTTCGTTTCATTCAGCGGCCCAATCACCAGCCGGTCTACTTTCGGGATGCGGCTCACTGTCGGCGTGAACCAGCGGCAGCCCAGATGGTCTTCAAGAAGTCCGTAAACGCCGTAGAGGTTGCCGCGCAGGGCGCCGCCGGCAATTATCAGGTGCGGCCCTTGCGTGCGCAGCACGTAGCCTTCCTTGCCGAGCTTGGCAAAGTCAACGTCCACCTGAAGTTGTCGCAGGTGCGCATTGTCGCCCAGTATTATCTCGTGCGCGCCCATACGCCCCTCATCAGACACAATCGGCAGCGTCGCGCCGGTCATCTCTCTGAGCCAGCGCTGAAGCTCCTGGGCTGCGTATTTCGTCGAGGGCGAGGCGTCGTCGGCGACAACTATCACGAAATCCGACCGCCCGCCTTCAGCAATGAGCAACTGCTGGGCAGATGCTCCGCACGCCCCGATTCCGAGGAGTGCCATTGCCACCAACACCTTTAGCATGTCAGGTCCCATCGGTATCACTCCCGGCCGCACAGGCAGTCGCCCTCCGTAAAATCTGCCGCGGCCTTGCACCTTGCTTGTGCAATGCCAAAGGGTTCGCCAGGAGGTGACAGGCTCCTCTTACCCGGAGGCTGGCTTCAGGAGCACAATGCGTGGGCTAGTGGGTAATCCCATCAGCGGGCACTGCCTTGTGCAAGGAGAGGACTGTTCGTTATGGCAACCAGCCGACAAGGTCGGGGCTGCGACCGGAAGTCACTCGTCAGGACAGACGGCTGGACACCATTCCCCGTTTGCCACGGCGGGCCATAAAGCTTTCAACTTGCTGGCGAGTGGGCATGGCGGCCTCGGCCCCGGGCTTGGTGCAGGCGATAGCAGCAGCCGCCGTGGCGAAGAGGGCAGCATCGTCGAAACTTGCGCCCTCGGCAAGCCGCACGGCAAGCGCGGCAGCAAAGGTATCACCTGCTCCCGTCGTATCCACGGCCTGCACCTGGTAAGCCCTGACGCGCCTGGCTCCCTCCTCATCGAACAGGACGCATCCCTTTGCGCCCAGCTTAACAACAACGCGCTTTATGCCCCGACCGTGCAGGTTTTCGGCCGCCTCGAAGGCGCTGGCGATGTTAGTGACCTTGATGCCGGTGAGGGCCTCAGCCTCGCTGGCGTTGGGCGTGATGGTAGTGGCATAGCGCCAGAGCCTCGGCAGCCCTTCACGCATGGGCGTTGGGTCGAAAAGCACGGGTATGTCACGGTCCGTGCCAATCTGGATCACACGATCAACGCACGCCAAGGGAATGCCCATTTGCACGACTATTGCGTCGAGGTGCTCAAGCTCAGCGAATGCCTGCTCGACATCGGCTGGGGTGAGCGCCATGTTGGCCCCGAGGGCCGAGATGATTGCGTTTTCGCCGTCCGGCAGCACGGTCACGAAAGCGCAGCCGGTGGGCTTGCTTTGGTCCACAGCGACGCACGAGGTGTCCACATTTGCCTTCTTTAGGTGTTGTAGCAATAACGCACCAAAGGGGTCCTTTCCCAGGCGACTGATGAGATAGACGATAGCGCCCAGGCGGGCGGCGGCCACAGCCTGATTAGCACCCTTGCCGCCAGGCGCAAGCTGCATACCATCAGCCGTGACGTTCTGGCCGGGCTGGGGCAAGTTCTTCGCCCTTATCACGAAATCAATGTTGACGTTTCCGACGACCGCAACCTCTACTGCCACATTGCACCACCATCGCAACTGGTGAATGCTTGGCCGCTCCTCGAGCTCCCGTCGCGCGTCCGTATTTTAGCTTAGCACTGCCAGGGCTGCACCCACAAAGTCGTGCGCGGCAGTATTCAGTTTGTGCAGGGTTTTCTTTCACGCACGAAAAAGTCAGGCGGGAAGAAGCACCCTGCAGACCGTTGCGAAACCTGCTTACGACTTACCCAGGCCGAGGAAAGCACACGAGGCTGTAAGACTGACCTTTTGCCCGCGGCTTTCTCTGGCGCCCGGGAAAGCGACCTTTTTAGCAGTCCCCTCAGGAGACTGTTGTGAAACCCGGCATCGGCTTACCTGGACAAAGGGAAGTGTACAACTATTTAGGACTGACCTTCTATCCGCGATTTCCTCCGGCGGTGGAGAAGGAGACTTTTGCAATCGTCTCCGAAGTGAGGAGAATGCGCAACGCGGGGCGCCTTACCTGATACCTGCGGTTCCGTCCACTCCGCCGGCGGACCGGCTTTTCCAGGAGTCTCAATGGGGAAGGGACGGAGGTTTGCGTTATAATACTCCAGACGCAGAAGGTCTCGGCAAGGTGGAGCGCCTCAGGATAACTTTCCGTCTTGGACAAGGGATGTAGACAGGCAACATAGACGCAAGCGCATCGAGAACACTGGGTAAAGGGTGTTACTGCGGGCGGCCGCCATGTCAGACTCCGGTGAGCAACGGAACCTGATTGTCGAAGAGCTGGCAGCTCAGGCCACCAGGACGAGTCGGCCGGGTCTGCGCTGGAGGCTTGGCGTCAAGCGTTTGGTGGACATAGTCGCCGCTGCTGCCGGCCTCACGCTCACAGGTCCCCTCATATTACTGCTTGCCTGGCTGGTCAAGCGCACGTCGCCAGGCCCGGCTTTCTTTGTCCAGGAAAGGCTGGGTCGCTACGGGAAGGTCTTCCGCCTGTACAAGCTGCGGACGATGGTCGAGGGAGCGGAACAGATAGGGCCTGGCCTGTCCTTGCTGCCCGACGACCCCCGCATTACGCCCCTCGGCCGGTTTCTCAGGGCCACAAGCCTGGATGAGCTGCCACAGCTATGGAATGTGCTGCGGGGGGACATGAGCCTGGTTGGCCCTCGCCCGCTTCCTGTGAGGTATCTTGACCGCTTCAACTCACGGCAACGGATGCGGCTACTCATGCCGCAGGGAATCACCGGCTGGGCCCAGGCGCGAGGCAGGAACGTGGTTGCCTGGCCAGAGCGCCTCGAAATGGATGTGCGGTACGTCGAGCAATGGTCGCTTCTCCTCGATGCACGGTTGTTGCTGGAAACCTTATGGAATGTTTTGGCGCGACGGGGGATCGCAAGCAGCGACGGGTCAGTACCGGAGCTACCCCCTCAACCCGAGGAACCTGAGACCGCCGCGCGCTAAGGAGCAACAGATGAGACATCAACCCCGGGTTGTCATCATCGGTGCTGGCGGGCACGGGCGGGTAATGCTTGATGTCCTGAGGTGTCAGGGCACAGCCGAGGTGGTCGGCTTCGTTGATGATGCGCCGGGCCTTCAGGGCAGTACTGCTCATGGGCTGCCCGTCCTGGGCACCGTCGAGGATTTGGTCAAGCTGCGGCACCAGGGCATTGAAGCCTTCGTAGCCGCAATCGGTGACAACGCCATCCGGGCCAAAAAATTCGCCTGCGCTACCGAGGCCGGACTGGCCCCCTGGGATGCCATTCATCCATCTGCAGTCATAGCCGCGGATGTGACATGGGCGCCCGGCGTCCAGGTCGTGGCCGGGGTGGTAGTAAATACGGGTGCCCAGCTCGGCAATAATGTCATCCTGAACACGGCGTGCAGCGTAGACCATGACTGCAGGGTAGGCGACCACTGCTTCATCGGGCCAGGCGCACGGCTCGGAGGCACCGTAAAAATCGAAGAAGGAGCTTTCCTCGGCATTGGAGCCATCATTCTCCCAAACCTGCGCGTCGGGGCATGGTCCACAGTAGGCGCCGGAGCTGTAGTCACGCGGGATGTTCCGGCAAGAGTGGTGGTCGTCGGGTGCCCAGCGCGACCGGTATCTTCACAGAAGCACCAGCCCTGAACCTTCGCCCCAGGTGCCACATGGCCGGCCCAGTCTCTCGCGCTCCATCCAAGTGCTCGCCTTAACAATCCACCACGCCATTAACTTCGGGAGTATTCAGTTTACTCAGGATTTTGTTTCAGGCAGGAAAGGGGAACACGGGGAGAATCACCTCGGTGGCCTGTCGCAGAAACCTGGTGTTGGCTTATAGAGGGGCACAAAAGTGTATAAAGTTGTGTGTCCAACTTCTTACCTCGGGGGCGCATCTCCGAGGAGCTGCAGAAACCTTTGCAACAGTCTGCTTAAAAACCGAATACTCCGACCATCTCCCCACAGCCAACCAGCACCTTGTGCGACTGTTTCAAAAGCTGGCGCTGGCTTATCCAGGATGAAGAAGGTGTACAACGCGGTGCTCCCGATCTTTCCTTTGTGGTTCCGACTCGGTGCCACCAGTACAAGTTCTGCAACAGTCTCCTTTGATGGACCGTTGCGAAAGCCGGTGTGGGATTCTGCAGAGCGAAGAAAATGTACAACGCGGCACGCCCAAGCGCTCACTCAGGGCCGCGTCCGGGAAGCGCTGAGGTGACTTTTGCAACAATCTGCTACTGGGCTGGGCGCGGAGTTGGTTCAAGCCCATGCTGCGAGTTGCTGTTCTTAGCGTAGCCGTGCAGGGCGGCCTACAAGGACGCGCATGGGCCTGTCGGCTCGCATGGCCTCGCTGAGAAGTGCCACGGCCTGCCATTTCTCCGCTGTCACGTCACAGTATGTCACGAAACGGTCAGTCGGGTTGGGCGAATGGTCCATGCCGACGCCACCCCAGCCGCCACCAGGGCCTATCATCATGCCCGTGGGCGTGTGAGGCGTGATGAGACCCAGCGTGAGGCCATCATCACGATACTTCGCGCACCACCAGGTCGGCCGGCCAGGTTCAAGATGAATGGTCTCTCCGCTAGAAGGAATCGGGGCCTCGGTGCCGTCTTCGAAACGGCCCATCCCCGGCGTCGCGCTGTCGGCTGCGAAGTTGCTCACGGCGTCATAGTTCCAAAACCAGGATGAGCTGTCCCCCGTCATGTCCACCAGCGGCAGGCCAGCCCATACAAGAACAAGCTTTTCGATGCCTTCCGCGTCTTCGCAGTGCACCGCCGCCACAACTGGCCCACGTGCCAGCACCTTCACCGCAAAGGGCGACCGGCGACACCAGTTATAGTCCAGGAAACCTGCCCAGTCGGTCTCGCCTGGCTCGGTTATGTCCTGCCCACCGAGGGCCTTCACCTGCCAGACGAAAATGTGCGCCCCTTCTGTTCCTAACATGACCCGGAGCCGTCCGTTTTCGACCCAGACTTGTCCCTCGCCTTCCTCCACGGCCAGGTCAGTCTCGGCTGCAGGCACCGGTGCTCCGACAGGCGCCCAGTAAAGCACAGCGTCCAGGGCCTCACCCTTAGGAATAGCCTGCGGCAGCAAGAAGGCCACCGCTCCGGGAGCAAAGTCGCCGTCTGGAGTGCATAAAGGCAACAGTTGGGCCGCATAAGCTTCCCCATCCACCACCAGCCGTGGCGAACCTGGCCCCACGGCCTCACCGCAAAGATTGGCCAGGTCCAGAGCTAAAATGACTGGTAGGCCCGCCGGGCGGTCGGCTGCCCCAGCCTCCAGCCTCAGCGCCGCGCGGTACGGCCAGCGCTCGTCCCACCACTTTTCAGGCAGGGGCAGGTCAGCACGCGAGACGGCCAGCCCCAGCCGCCCTGCCCGACGCTGAAGGCCCAAAGCTTCTGGTGCAGCAAGCTCCCCGCCCTCGAGGGCCTTTCGCACCGCCGCCAATCGTGCCTCATAGCTATCAAGACCCGCCTGGAACTTTGCCAGGTCAAACTCCAGCCCTTCGGGGCGGTTTTCCTCGAGCCATAACCGGCGAAAGTCGTCCCGCAACGCAGCCAGGTTGTCGCGCAGACCCTTAAGAACCTCCTCGCATTGGGCCAGCTTGGCCCGGCGCACAGCCGGCTGCGTGGCCTCGAAGGCACTCGTGTAAAGGTCCGCAGCTCGCGCCACGTCGGTGCAACGCCTCACTACGTACTCGTACCGGGCAGCGGCATGGGCGAGATACGGAATGACATCAGCGTTACGCGCAGCCCGTTTTGCGCCTTGTTCCAGGAACCGCCGGGCTTTCTCGACGGCCTCGGCGAGCTTGCGGGTACGCTTGGCCGGCGGATGAGTGGACGTGAAGGGGTCGGCATGAAAATAGCCGATTGGGTGCGTGCCCCATGGGAATATGCTGTTGCCGCGGGCGAGTTGCCAGTGAGCCTCTGCCAGGTCCGTGGCCGTCGTTCCGTAGAAAGTGGCACAGAAATCGCGGCCGAAGGCCTCCCGGTCCTGAGAGGCAGCCTCTCCCCAGGAGCAGGCAGCAGCCCAGGCCCAGCCAAACCAGTTGTAAGCACAGAAGTTTTCCGCGCCCCAGTCGCCCCAGTTGCACGTCATCCCGCCAAGAGCACCATTCCGTTGCCCCTCAGCGTACAGGTGCTGGATATTGCCGAAGGCGTTGAAATAATCGGGGAATATGCGCACCCAGCTCGACAGGGCGGGGCACACCACGACCTGATAGCCAGCGTCCCGGAAGCGCTTTACGGATGGATATTCCGGGGCGTCGCCGTAGTGCCAGTCCAGCACAATCACTTCCCTCGGCACCAGGCCCATGGTCTCCGGGTGATTGAGCATCATGTCGCCCCACATCATCGGGCGGCGTCCATGGCGAGCCAGAATCTCGGTGAGCCGCTGGATGTGATAGGCAAAAAGCTGGCCCTTCCCGCCGAGTTTCTCCATAAGCTCCCGGCTCTTGCCAGCACCCAGGTCGTACACCTCGTCGCAGCCGATTCCGAGGAAGGGATGAAAGGGAAAGGCCCGCGACATTTGTCCCAGCAGGTCATCAAGAAGCACATAGGTGTCGTCAACGGCCGGCGCAAAAGACCAGCCGTCGGTCTCGGCCATATGGCGGTAACGGTCCTTGGTGAGAATGTTGTACTGGTGGCCCATGGCCTCGAATTGAGGAATGATGATGACGTGCCGTGGCCGGGCATATTTGCAGAGTTCTACGTACTCCTGCGGAGACCAGGCTCCCGAACCGCGCCAGATTTCCTCGTGTCCTTCCCACGCAAAGGTGTGCTCAATATAAGGGCCGTAGAAGTTGAGCTTATACTGAGCGCAGAAATCTATGAAGCGCCGGCCAGTCTCGACAGTCGGCACCTGGCAGCGCGAGGTATCGTGCATGATGCCCCGCAGGCGCATCGTGGGCCAGTCATGTATGCGCACGCCGGGTACCTCAGCACGACCACCCACCCGCCGCAGGAGCTGGCGGAAGGTCTGCACACCATAAAAGACCCCTGCAGGAGAGGCGGCTGCGATGACCACTCCGTCAGCAGTCACCGATAGGCCGTAGCCTTCCGCGGCCATCTCCTCGGTTAGCTTCAGCCCGCGGCCGGCAGCCAGAGTACCAAATGCCGGGTCGCGGTCAGGAAAGCCCACCGCCAGCCAGCCACCACTTCGCGGAGGCAAGGAGACCTTGAGCTGTGTCTTGAGGCCGGCCCCTTCCAAGACTTCAGCCAGTTCCCTGGCCGCAAAAAAGGCATCTTCATCCCGTGCGGCAGTCGGAGAGATATAGACCGCGACAGGGTCCCCAAGCCTGAGCGCTGCCCCAACTTCCTCGACCTGCTTGGGCTGAGGGAGCAAAGACAGGCGACTGATTGCCGCATACAACAGAACGCATCCCCAAAGTATCACGATTCTCATCCTCCACGGACACTTCGTGCGGCCAGAGTGAATTCTGTACGGGAGGAAAGGTTTCCGCGGTGGCATCGGGCTTCCTTCGAGCCGTCCGGAAGGGCTATACCACCGCTTAATTGGTCACTCGAGACGTCTCACTCGCGGCCGCGCGCCCATCTCCCAAAGTACCAGTTAGGGCAACCAGCCTTCTGCGCGGCTCGCACCAAAGGCACCTATTAGGAAGTATTCAGTTTTCTAAGGACTCTGTTTCAGGCAGGAAGAAGCCAGGGGCGAAGAATCACCTCAGAGACTGTTGCAGAACGCCGTGTCGGCTTACCCAGACCGAGGAAACTGCACAACGCTGCACGGCTTACCTTTCCGCCACGATTTGTTGTGGCTGCCAAGAAAACGACTTTTGCAGGCGTCTCCTCAGGAAGACTGTTGCAAGAGCTGGCGTTGGCTTATACGTGGTGGAGAAAGTGTGCAACGCTGCAGCCGTGATCTCTTACCTGCTGCCCAATTCGGGGGCCGGGGAAACGGCTTTCGCAAGAGTCTCCTCAGAAAAACCGATACTCCCCTGTGCAGGCGAGACTTACCACCCAATACGTTACGAGCATCGCCCGGCGACGCCGAGCATTGAAGGACATCGCTAGCAAGCATAGAACCCAGGGACGCTATCAGACACTTTCCAGTTTAAGGATGGTTGTAGACATGCGAGCCGTGTTTACAAGCGACGACGTGGGAGCCAGTGCGAGCCCAGAAGCCATCCAGGCCTTTCACACCGTTGTCCGGTGGCTCGATGAGCGCTCGATCAGAGGTACTTTTTTCTGGGTACCCAAGCCTGCCGACTGGCGGCGCTGCCACGAGGTTTGGAATCCAGCGCTGCTCGATGCCTGCGCCCGGGGGCACGATTTTCAACTCCACGGGCTTAGTCATGACTCCTGCCTGGAATTCGGCGTACCGCAGGACAGCACTCGACGCACTAATGCCGCCGTTTTTGCTGAGTACGAGGCCAACCGTGCCCGGTGGGAGAAAGCACACTCGGCCACCCGGCTTGCGGACAAGCTCAGCTTGGCTAAACGCATTTTTGAGAATGTCTTTGGCGAGGCTCCTCTTGTGTTTCGCGCTCCTTGCTTTGGCGTGTGTCCGGCCATGTACGAAGCGTTAGCCCAGGTAGGCATCTGGCACTCCTCGAGCCGCGGCATCAATCCCACGGCGACAGCCTACGTGCTCCTCGGCGACCCAGAACTGCGCTGCTGGACACCTGATTTTCCGTGTCGCCCATGGGTCGAACCGCCCGGCGTGACCGAGCATCCGTGTATGGAAGACCTCTGCATTGGGGGCGTCCGCCCCGACCAAACAGACGACCTCTTTGACCTGATGACCTCTGAACTTGCCCACTGCCTCGATGAACTTGGCGACGACGGCGTGCTCATTTTCGCCAGTCACTACCATTCTATGGCGCGCACATGGGGGGCTACCAGGCCCCTTTTCGACCGCGTTCTTGACTGGCTGGCCGACCGCGGCGTTACCAAATGGATAACGTTTAGGGAACTGGCAGGTGAGACATAGCGCGAGGGCAATTTG
>JANZZA010000154.1 GCA_026419655.1 Armatimonadota bacterium
ACCACCGAAGAAGCCCAGGCCGCAATGACCGGCGTGAAGGACATCGTTTACCGCCCAAACGCCGAGAATCACGCCGTTTACCGCGAGCTATACGCCCTTTACAAGCGCCTTCACGACACCTTCGGCGTCGAGGGCCACTGCGAGTCCCTTTACGACGTTATGAAAAGACTCCTGGACATTAAGCAGCGCGTCACGGGAGTAGATTAGTGGCGGGGAAGGCCGCGGAGCACGCAGCGTTAAGCGTGGGCGGCGGAGCCAACGCCGTTTGCGCGTTCGTGGTGGCTGGGTTTGGCAGGGCCGGTGGGCCGCAACCCCTTGTGCGCCGTCGGCACGTGCGTGGTGGTAGCAATATAGAAAGTTTGGGAAGGGGGTCTGGGGGACAACCCTTTTCAAAGGGTTTCCCCCAGCCAGAGTGGTTGTAGGTTCGCTGTGCGGTGCCGAACTGTCCACCAGCGTCGGCTGCGAACACGATACGAGGGAAAGCCTCCTCAGTTCCTGAAACCTCTGCGCAGGCGCATCCGTCGGCCCAAAACGGCGCTCACGGGCCGGCCCATTGCTGGACGCTGGCGGTTGGGGTTGAGAAGCCTTCGAAGCAGTCCACCAGTTTATAGTAGCTGTGCGGGCCGGCCTGGATGGAGTCGGGGCGTACCAGGCTCTCGCGGAAGATGATGGACGCAGGGGCTGCCTCAACGCCTGTCAGTTGCGCAACTCGCCGGCCAAACAGGATTGAACCCTGGACGACAACCGACGCCCCCGGGCCTAAGTCAAATAGAGGCGCCAGGCCACTCTGGTCAGGCAGGGCATCGCTGGCCCACTGGCAGTCGTTAAGGCCCGTGAACCGCACCAGCGCCACAAGGTTGCGTGGATGGCAGCGCAGTACCTGACGCCGGTCAGGCTTGCCCCCGGTTGACGACTCGACCCGACAGTTGTCGAAGTGGTACGTACCCACGCAGTACCCGCCGCCACCAATGTTTGCCATAAGGTCGCAATTGGTGCACTGAGCATTGCTGAC
Source organism: Armatimonadota bacterium (assembly GCA_026419655.1). Classification (GTDB taxonomy): domain Bacteria; phylum Armatimonadota; class Zipacnadia; order Zipacnadales; family FEN-943; genus JANZZA01. Next base: position 1,013 of record JANZZA010000154.1, read on the forward strand.
CAGGATGTTTCCGCCTGACTGCAGGTCAAAAACGCACTTGCAGTCCAGCGCGAACACGAAGTTGAACTGATAGTTCACACCCTGGTCGTTGAGCACCCGGAAGCCTGCGTCCAGCAGGCGGAAGGTAATGTTTTCAAAGAGGCAGTCTGAGCACGTAGGCTCGTTGGTCTGCCCGCCCATCTGTATTCCCACGTCCGCCTGGCGGAAGGACATGTCCCGAAAGCAGTTAAGAGTGTGGCCCGCCTCCTCTGCGCTGCGTGCGAGGAAAAGAATTCCTGCCCTCCCCTTCTGCTCTTGCCTGTCCCAGTCCTTGCCAATCCAGTTCATGCCGCTGAAGACCAGCCCTGAGCAGCCTCTTGTCTCCATCAGCGTGCCGCCATCTTCTCCTATCCAGACGAGGTTAGTTGTGTTTGGGCTGTAGACATAGCCGGAACTGCCTGCTCCGCGCAGTAGGAGAGCCGTCCGCTCTATCCTCAGGGTGCGGCTAACCAGATACTCGCCTGCCGGTATGAAAAGCTCGCCGCCGCCAGCGGCACACGCCGCGTCAAGAGCAGCCTGAAGGGCTGCAGTGTCGTCGGTGACCGCGTCTCCCTTTGCCCCGAAGTCCCTGGCGTTCAAGACTTTTGCCGCTGACGGGCCCGCAAGCAGCCAGCACGCGATGCACAGCAAGCATGGTGCGACTGGAGCCCTCACATTCCGCATATAATCACGCTCCCTACCTGCCTTGCAGGCCAATTGCGCCACGCAGCTCCAAAAAGTCTTGGACTATTCTACCACGCTGCCGCGCTCAGTGACGGCGTGCCGAAGCACTGCGAGAAGGAGACTTCTTGGGGCCGCGGAAGCTACCAGGGGTAGATAGCAAAGGCGTTGGGCGCTTGATGGATGGGCCGAGCCGCATATCCGCGTTCAAGCGGCGCGCCGCACGGAGGGCTCGACAGCCGCCCGACGCTCTCGGAGGAAGCGCGACGTAGAGGTGCTTGAGCAGCTGAGGGAAGACGTCTGGCGGGCGAATCTGGCGCTGCGGGAGGCAGGGCTGGTGATACTCACTTGGGGCAATGTGAGCGGCCTGGACCGCGAAAGGGGCCTCGTTGTCATCAAGCCCAGCGGCGTCAGCTACGAGGAAATGCGGCCCGAAGATATGGTCGTCGTTGACCTCGACGGAAAGGTAGTCGAGGGCGAGCTGCGGCCATCATCTGATACGCCTACCCACCTGGTCCTGTACCGAAACTTCCCCGGCATCGGCGGCGTGGCGCATACTCACTCCACCTATGCTACGGCCTGGGCACAGGCCTGCCGCCCCCTGCCCTGCTACGGCACCACCCACGCCGATAATTTTCGCGGAGCCGTGCCCGTCACGGCGCCGCTCACGCCCGAGCAAATAGCCGGTGACTACGAGACCGAGACGGGCCTGGCAATCGTGCGGGCTTTCGAGGGCCTCGACCCCCTGGACATGCCCGCCGTCCTGGTGGCCAACCACGGCCCCTTCACCTGGGGCGAGACGCCCGAAAAGGCTGTCGAGAATAGCATCGTCCTTGAGCAGGCAGCGCTAATGGCGGCCATCACGGAGGCCCTCGCGCCAGGCCTCGGCGGCATCTCACCAGCCCTGCGCGACAGGCACTTCTTGCGTAAGCATGGGAAGAATGCTTATTACGGACAGGTTTGAGACAACAGCCCTGGGCCGCAGCGGGCCTTTGTCTGGGGGAAACCCTTTGAAAAGGGTTGTCCCCCAGACCCCCTTCCCAAACTTTTTCGTGCTGTCTCCGCATGCTCAGCGACTCGGCTTGCCCACACTGTCCCGCAGGAGGAGTGGCGGTCACGCATCTCCGCCAGGGAGCACGAGCATTTACGGGGGGGGGGGGCAGGGGGAACCCCGCTTTTTTCTGAAAAGGGGGTTTCCCC
>JANZZA010000127.1 GCA_026419655.1 Armatimonadota bacterium
ACAGCCCTCGTTCTGCGGCCGCCACTCCGCCACAGAACTGTTCCAGGTGAACGCTGGCACGTTCCGCACGATGAACTTCGTGGCCGGCTGAAGGAGTACGGGCTGCGTGCCCTCGGGGTCGAAGGCCACGCCAGTCAGCGAAGAGCGGGCCGGCGACTGCAAACTCCACGACCCGCCCGCGACGATCTCTACCTCCCGCGTCTGATCAGGGTCGTTTGTCGCCGGGTACTCCCAGTTGCCGACTGTGCCGCCCATTATGTAAGTCCACCGGCGGTTGTCGTACGGATCGGCATAGCGCCTGGTATTACTCGGGCCGAGCTGGATGGTTACGTCGCCGGGATCCGGGTTATTTTGGTCAGTGCTTCGCTGCGATTGAAAGACGGTAAGAGTCGGCCACGGAGGCGCCCACCCAGCCTGAGTGAGGTACTCCCAACGGTACAAAACGGTGAGCTTTATCTGCCCCCCATACTCTCCTAGGCTCGCGCGGAGAATCGGCCTGGTGCCACTCAGTATCTGGCTGGATGGCCGGATTAGCGGGGTGCCCGGCTGAACCATGAAGAAAGGCTGCGGGCCGGTGGGGTAGGGCAGCCTGTCGAGGACGTGGTGGCTCTCTATCCAGCCATAAATATCCGTCTCGGTGCCTGTGATGGCGATGGCACCGTGAGAGTTGTCCCAGTAGTAGTTGCGGAGCGAACCGGCCCACGCTGGCGGATTGCCTGGCTCCGTGGCCACGCCGAACCAGTTCAAGTCGAACATCCGCTTATACCAGTACTGCCGGAGCGCCACGTTCGTTGGGCCGTCGAACTGCTCAGGAACGCGGGGCGGGTGCCTTACGGCCTCGTACGGGACGCCTGTGCCACTCCAGCCGTTACCCGGCACCGGCCCGCCAGGGCTGTCTATGTACCAGTCAATCGGAAGCGGAGGGGGATTCTGGCTGAGGTCTCCGCCGATGATGGCGTAGAGCTGGTTCCAGGGATAAGTCGGGTCAACGTTGCGGGCCTGGACGGGCAGGCCCAGGTTGCCGGGGTCGGGGAAGTAGTGCGTAGGTGGGTTGATGGCGGTCGAGTAACTCGTCTCCTGCCCGTTGCCGGTCGGCGGATAGTCATCCCAGGCCGGGAATCGGGCGCAGATGACGGCGACGCGGACGGGTCGAGCAGCACCGCCCTGGCGGGTGACCTGGCGGGCGGCAACATCGGCTATGGTGGCACCGCCACCGAACCAGGCTGGCGCAATGACCACGCCACGCTGGCGAAGCTCCCGCATGGCGGCTAGGGCTTTCGTCCAGCCGTGGCGCCGGGCCGCTCGCTCGAAAATCCGCCAGAACGCCAGGCCCTCATCCGAATCGGCCGCCAGCGCCCGCCCGGTGCCGAGAATCCGCACCTGCTCCTTGCCGGGCTTTCGGCCGTCCACCTCGTAGAAGTCAACCATGGCCCCCGGGGGGATTTCGGTGCGGTCAATGACGCGGGCGCCCTGCTCGCGACAATACCGGTGCATGGCGGCGATGGCATCCTGGCGGGAGAGGCCGTCGCGCTCCATTAGAAAACGGATGGCCTTCTCGCGCTCGGCGCCGATGTAGATTTCGCCGCCCGTGGCCCTGAGGGCCTTGCCCGCGGCCACCCAGCCGCCCAAAACGGCCAGGGACACGATTAGTGCTACGACGCCCAGCACTGCCTTGAGCGAGCGCATCTGTCGCCCACCTCTTTCAGGCTTGCTTTCGCCGCTGCTCGTCATCTAGACGAACACCCAGTAAGCAAAAACGTTCAACCTGCGCTGCGGCGACGCCCACACGTACGCACTCGCCGCGCCCCGGGCATCACCCGCCGGTCGCCCTCCGCAGCACACCACGGCTTTATTCTCCGCCACCAAATTCCCGCCGCTGTAGCGTGCCCCTGCACCTGCCACCTGCCTGCAACGCGCCGGCAGCTTGCTTTTCAGGCCCGGCTCCGTCACTGTCCTAGCGCTTGACCGTCAGCGGCGCAACGGCCGTGACCTGCTGGCCATCGTCGCCCGTGGCCACGATGCGGACGATGTACCGCCCCGCCGGGACGGGCGAGCCGGCAGCATTGCGCAGGTTCCACGCCAGGGTATTGACGCCTGCGGCCGCCACCTGGTCGGCCGCAAGCACCGCAACGGGCCGGCCGGCGATATTCAGCACCTCGGCGCTCACGCGAGCAGCCTTGGACAGCGCGAAGGTCACCACCGCCGCCGCGCCCTGCTGCTGCGCCCGCGCCGCCGTCACCACCAGGCTGGACGCGCCGCGGTCCTGGATGGTCAGCCGCAGATGCCGCACCGCCGGCCCCTGGGCCGCGAATACGTACCGCGGCTGTGTGCGCATGTACACCGTCTTGCCGGTCTCCAGGTCGGTGAGCAGCACCGCCTTGTCCGCCGGCACGCGGGAGAGGTCAGGCAGGGAGATTGCCACCTGGTCGGCGCCAGCGGGCACCACCACGGCCAGGTCCCAGGTCATGGTCTGGGCCGCGGAAGCGCGCACATCCGCCGCGTAGGCGCCGCCGTTTTCGATATACACGTCCACGCCGCCGTCCACGAGAGGCGGATTTTCGACCTTCAGCTCGCGGCCGGCCATTACGCCGAGGAGGGTGGCAGCGTCGCGGCTGTCGGGCGTAGCCGCCTCCACCTGTAGCAGGAAGTCGCCCGCGCCCAGGACCACCGGCGGCGCCTCGTCAACCTCCTGCGTCCCTACCGGCCGGAAGGTCACCATCGTGTAGTCGAGAGCATAAATCCAGAAGGCTGCGTTGGCCGGCACCGTGTCCACAATGCCGACTCCCTGCACCGTCGAGACCATGACATAACTGCCCGTGTTGCGGTCGTAGATGAAGCCCATGTTGCGCAGCGGCATGCCCTCTACAATGCCGAGGGAAGACCACTTCATCGGCTGCCCCCACGGGTTGGCCAGCATGTTCCAGCCGCGCAGCACCGGCACGTTGAGCGTACTGGCGGGATTCAGTGGCCGGCCAGCGATGTTCAGCGTCACCGGCGTCGTAACGTTCTGGGCCAGAGCCACCCAGAAGCCGCGGCCCGGCTTCACCCGCACAATGTCCGGTAGAGGGTCGGGCCAGGGCGGGCCAATCCAGTAGTCGCCCCTGGCTCCCGTGGCCGCGTTGACTTTATCAGCATCCCAGCGCGCTACCTTCGACACACCCTGGGCCGCCGGGAACACCACCGTCGGGCTGTCGTCCAGCGGCACCACAGGTATGCCCACGAAGTTCGGCCGCGGCCGCGGCCCGAGCGTGAGCTGCACCACCGTGAGCGCCTCGAAATTCAGGCCCGTCACGTTCCCGGAGAGGTCAACCGTAGCCTCCGCCGGATTGAAAGCAAACCCGGACTTGGTGCAGCGGACCGTGTACCGGCCGATGCCCAGGTCGGCCAGTACGTAATCGCCGGCCGCATTGGTACTGGCCGTCTTAACTGCCGCGCCACTTTCGTTGTAAGCCCTCACGGTCACGCCGGCAATTGGGTCGCCCAGCACATTACTCACGCGGCCGCCTATTGAGTACTTGGCCACCCGCGCCGTGAAGTTCTGGCCCGAGACGGACGCGTTAGTCAGGGTGACATCGCGGCTTGCCGGCGTGAACAGGTATCCCAGCAGCGACGGCACAACTGTGTACGAGCCCGCGGGCAAATCGGCGAGAGTATAGGAACCGTCGGCAGCGGTCTTGGTCTTGCGCGTACCCGCAGTCACTTCCACATTGGCCAGGCCCGTGCCCGTGCCTTCCATGGTTATGCGGCCGGTGATGTTGTAGCCGGGGACGGCATTGAAGTTCACTGTGGTCTGATCGGGGGGCACGGTTACCAGCTTGCTCTCCGGCTCGAAGGCCCATCCGGAGAGCTGCGGCCGTACCTCGTAGACGCCTGCTGCCAGCCCTGGCGCCTCATAGTACCCGCTGGCATTAGTCACCACCGTAACGTCGCCAACCTTCACCTGCACCCCTGCTAGCGGCTGCCCATTAGCCTTGAGCTTTATTGTACCGGCAATCTTGTTCGTCGGCGGCGCCTCGATGGTGAACTGCCAGGTCACGTCCGCCTGCCGGCCGCCCTTGTCTTTGACCTGCACCCGGATACGTACCGTGTCCAGATAGTCGAAGTTCTGCGCCGTGGTGCCGAAGGGGTTGACCGTCACGCCCAGCCGCCGCGGCAATTGTGCCCTGTCGAGGGTTTGCGTGAAGGTCACCGCCGACCACGTGGTGCCACCCCGAGGCTTACGTTCCAAAGTTACAGTCAGCGTGGTGTCGTCAACGCCCGCCCCGGTGTCCTCAACCGTGAAGGTGATGTTCGTGTTGGTCGGAACGCCTGTGGCATTAGGCGCCGGATTGCGGTTGATTATGGCTGGCGGGACCCTGTCAGAGCTGGTATAGCCAGCCGCGTCGCCGAGTAGCCTGTCAGAATCCCAGGTGCCGTCGAAGGCAGTCACCGAGTAGTAATAAGTGGTGCCGTCGGTAAGACCCGTATCGGTGTACTCAAGCACGCCGGCCTCGACGGTGGCAGTCGGCGACGAAGGCCACGTGCCGGGCGTCGTTGAGCGCCAGATCCGATACGATACTACGTCCTTGGCCCCATTGGCGCCGCTATTGGGGTCGTCCGGCGAGTAGCCCCACGTCAGCTTCAACATGCCGCCCTGTTGCAGGTCCTGCACGCGCAGGGGACCGGCCGGCGGCTGCGGCTTCACGTTATCCAGCGCCTTTATCGGACCCGCCTCGTTGCTCCGGTCCGACTCCAACCCGTTCCTGTCCACCGCCGTGACGACGTAGAAGTAGTCCCGGTTGTTGACAGGTTCATTACCGGCACCAGAGTTGTCCTTATTGTCCTCGTAGGTGTACACCGCGTTGCCAGCCGCGATGACCTCCGCCAGCGGCGCGGCACCGTAGCCACCGCTCGCCGTAGCCCGGTACACGCGGTACTTCACCACGTCATTTGCGCCGCCGCCATCGTCCGGGCTGGCGTTCCAGCGCAGCGTGATGGACCGACCATTGTCATTCGGCGTATCGAAAGCCACGAGCTGCTGCGGCGCACCGGGCTTGGCATCCACCAGCGGGCCGTTGTTTACCTGGGGCGTCTCCGGCAACCGTGCCCGGTCTCGCCCGTCCGATGCCACGAAGAAGTAGGTATGGTTGCCCACCGACAGCTTCTGCTTGTAGGTATACACCGCGCCGTCGGTATAGTCTTTGTCATTGGGGTCGGCCGGCGTCATGTCGTGGGGTACGTTGTCAATGTAGACCTGAACGTAAATAGGCGGGTTGCCCGCTACTCCCGCAAACCGGTCGGTGTCGGTATACACAACGGTCCAGGTGAAGTCATCGGCTGGCGTGCCCTTGTTAGGCTCCAGGCCCGGCGGGCCGCTGTTACCGTTGTCATCGTCTGGATAGGACAGTGTTGGCCGCGTATTACGCGCCACGTTCGGCCCCGGCGCGAAGTCAGTCGGCGCACCCGTGCTATCCGGCGGTCCGGCGAAGTTTAGCTTTCCTTCCATATCCAGCGGCGGATAGGTCCATGACCCATCGCTGCACTGCGCCCGCATCAGATGCTGACCTTCGTCCAGCGTGATCGCCGGGCTCTGATAAATCACCCCGTCCGCGTAGACCGTGTCGCTGGGGTCTAGCGGTGTCAGATCCAGGACCCGGGCCGGCGCCCCAGCCGTGCCATCCAACCCAACCCTGACCAGCGACGGCGGGTCGTTGTCGGGGTCCACATACGTAACCTGGAATACGAAGGGCGTTGCCGTCGTGCCATCATAAGTCTCCCCAGGCCCGGCCTTAGGGATAAACCGATAATTAGTGAGCCTGGGCCGCGTGTTGGACAGGACTTCTGGCCCCTCGAAGTAGCCGCTATTCGGCACCCGGACCGTCTCGCCCTCGACCTTCACATTCGGGTCGTCGCGGAACAGCCAGCTTCCCCAGTCGTCGGTGAACTCGAAGTAATAGCGGTGCAGCCCCGGCCGCAAGGTCACCCGTGTCGCCGTATTGAACTCAAAGGTCGCGCCTGTCGTGTAGTCGTCGCTCGTGTCCGCCTGATTCATCACGCCCGTGAACCAATCCGGCACCCGGAAGAACGTCCCCACCGCGATACGCGTGCCGACGGTTTGATGCAGAGCTGTGAGGGTAATGGTGTTGCCCGAATTGGCCGCTACGGTGAACTTTTGACCCGTGACCAGCTCGATGTCCTTGCCTATGAGAGTACCATTATCGTAGTAGTCCGGGTTGCCATTCTCATCGCGTGCCTCGGGCTCGTACTCAAATTGGAACTGCTGGCCCGAGACACTTAAAATCCTTGTCACCTTGCATCGGCCGGAGAGGTCAATGTAGATCAGCGCGCGGTAGACCCGGTCGCCCCGGCCAGCCGCCGGGAAGGGTACCCCCGCTATCCGGTAGTCGCTGGGCACCTGCTGGTCCGCGTCGCGATAGCGCACACTGTAAACGAAATTCTCGCCCTCGCGGCCGACGGTCGGAGTAACCTTCTCGTTGTCCACAGTCGGTGGATTGTTGACACGGAACCAGTAGTAGTCTGGCGCCTTCCCTGCAGCATCCGGCACGACCCCAATGTCGCCGGGGTCATCAGGGCCTTGCTGGCCTGGGGCAGTGATGCGGTCCGGCCGGTTGGGGAAAATGGCCGTACCCTTGCCGTCGCTGGCCCGGAAATAATAGTAGTAATCGCCCGGCCCTCCGCCGGGAAGCTGCGCCGCCGACAGCCGATAATAGTATACGCACCCATCCGTAAAATCGTTATCGGTGGGATAAGCCTTCTGCATTGTATAGCTGGCCCACGTCCCCGGCGCGCCACCTGCCCCTGCCGCCTTCGCAACGTAGAGCCGAATCGAAGTCGGTGCCACATTATCCGACTGCCAGTACACGATGCGGAAAACGTACTCCGTGGCCGCAGTCCATTTGCCACCGACGAAGGGGTTCGGGTCCGTCTCCGGTGTGATGCTTACGAAGTTGGGCACAATGGTGCCGTCGTTGGTAAATCGCCGGGGCGCGGGGCCCGTCACTGTCACGTCAACGTAGCCCGGGAATAACAGTAGATTGGTCCCATTGGTGGACGCCCACCCCGACGCCACGTTATTGACAATGTTCGCCGCTAGCTCCGCCGGCCACGGCTCCCCCTTGTCCGCCAGAGGATTGAAAGGCAGCGGCAGCGACCGGGGAGCGTGGGGGCCCAGTCCAGCCTCCGCTGCACCCTGAGCCATCCAGCCCAGCCAGTTGTCGCTCATACTCGAGTCAGCAGCCGTGACGCCAGTCGGCGTCGTGTCCTGATACGGGAAGTAAGGATGAGCCGTCAGCACAGGGTTGACCTTCGGGTATTCCCGGCTTTGGGAGTCGTAGGGATACCCGTAGCCCCCTGACCCCAAATCGGCAAACCGCTGAGAAGTGATCGGTGCTTGGAGGCGGCTGGAAACAGTAACTGTCTGGTTCGCCGCCCACGAGACTCTGTGCAAAGTGAGGCTCGTGAGGCTGGGGTCCTTGTAAAGGGGCGTTATCTTGCGGTTCAGTCCATCGGTGCTCCACTGCCCCTCGGCAGATTCCACAAGCGCGCGGCGGCCTTCGTTGCCTGGCCGTCCTATCTGCACCCACGCAGTATTGCCCCGCCCGCGCCAGCTAACCGGGCAGATGTCGTCCGTGGCCCAGAATTCGTACTTGTGCCCGCCGCGGAACAAAACAGCATAGTTATTGGAGGCCGGCCGGCCAAGAACCCACGACGCATACCCGTCCCATGGGTCTTGGAAAGTCGGGTCCATGGGGAACAGGAAAACGTTGTCCAGCCAGTTCTCGTAGTCCGTGGGCAGAAGTTCGTAGCGGAAAATCTGGCCGTCCGTCGGGTCGTCGTCATTGGGGTTTTCGGGATACATAAAATGCGGATGGTCGTAGTCCTCGTCAACTATAAGGAGCACTCGCGGGTCGTAGCTGCCCTGGTTGCCAGAATAGCCGTGAAGGTCAATCCACGGGTCGCTCTTTTCGTGGTACAGCCAGCGCTCATCATGCAGGTGCCCGACCCGAGCACCGGTGAAGCGCTGCGTAGCCTGGTTGAATCGCGCCACATCCAGGTCAACCACCGGAGCCCAACTGTACTCTCCCGGCATTGAGCCAAGCGAGTCCACGCCCATCCACCGGCACCGCATCTGGCGGGCGTAGGCAGGGTTTGTCAGTAGAACCGCCGTCTGATAACGCACCCGGAACACGTACCTGTCGCTGCCGGAACCGTAGTCGGGACCGGTTGGGTTGGTGTCGCTCGCAGGATTAACGGACAGAGGGTCAATGCCAGCGGCGGGCCCAGCGTACCACTGAAGGGCATCATCGTCGTCCGGCATTGTTACGTAAACGGCGGTTGCTGAGTCCGTGGTTGCTTCGCCGGTTGTCCAGTGGGTCCAGTATGCGGTGACCGCGGCCTCGCTCCAGCCCGTAATAGCTACCGTGCCGATCGTGTTAGGCCGGAAGCAGTCTGCTCCTGCCGCCGCGACGGGGCCCGCAAACGGCCCGATGGTGATGACGATGGACCGGCCGGAATTAGCGCCTGGATAACTGAGGGCGACGCCGATAGATTCCGGGTTGAACACGTTGACCAGCGAACCGCCGTTGCCGACCAGAACCTGGCCTCCCAGCCAGACCTGGATGTGGTCATCGCGCGCGCCGTCGCCGTTCACGTCGTAAACAAAAACACCAGGCGGATAAAAGTCGAAATACCAGTTTTCGTCCTGGGCCCATTCGATGTAGAAGCGGAACCAGCGCTGAGAGTTAGCAGAGGCGATATACGGCCAGCACCCGGTTCCGCCCCACCCCGGAGAGATGTCAGCCTGCGCCGGGGGCGCCACCGCCAGGAGTGCCAGGGTCACCGCCATGAGCAGCCATGCAGGATAAACGTAGCTGCATACTTTGCGCCGACCCATACATGCCCACCGTCCTGGACGTGCAGATGTATGAGGCACCACAGCACCCATTGGCCCCCGGCAGCCAAAAACGACATCGCCGGGCATGGCCAGGCCAAGCCCTGCCCGATGGGCGACCCGTTGGCGCCCATTATAGAACTGCGGCTCCCGCGGCGTCAAGAATCGCCTGTCCTTTCCGCCGCCCCCTTCCCTGGGGCCGGCTCACATTCCTTCCCGGCCCGCGCACCGTGCTTCGAGCGTCAGTAGTAGTTTTTTCCACTCCGGCCCTGCCCTAAACCCTCCCAGCGCCCCGTCGGCCCTTATCACTCTATGGCACGGCACAATCACCGGCACGGGATTCGCCGCCAGGGCTTGTCCCACCGCGCGTGCAGCGCTTCGCCGCAGTCCCGCAGCTTCACTTATCCACCCATACGTGCGTACTTCACCGAAAGCAATCGCCGAGCAGGCAGCAAGCACCCGGCGAGAGAAACTACTGAGCGCCGACAGATCAACTGGCACGGTGAATCGGCGCCGCCTGCCTTCCAAGTACTCGCCCAATTGCCGGGCAGCCAGCTCAGCCCAAAAAGATGCCCTTCTGCCAGCATCCACGGGCTCGAGCATCTTGTCCAACAGTACCTGTGTCACTCCCCATTCCCCAGCCACTACGCTAATAGTCCGTCCGAGGACTTCCACCACCTGGACGGCTCTTTCCTCGGCCGCAACGGCGGCCCTCTCTCTACACGACTGCCAACTCACCTCACTGGTCATGAGCTGGTCCGATTGATTTGCCACATCGCCGAGAAACAAGCGCCGGAGCCGTGAAGACGACTCCGACGCCTCTCTTGCTTCCCGGGCCGGCGCACAGCAGGAACCTCCCGGCGTGAGCTGTAGTTACCATTCTGTTGCCATGTCCACTACGGTACTGAGGACCTCACCGTCCTCACTCATGCGCTCGATACGCATGATGAGGAACTTCGCCTTCTGGCGCCGGGCTTCCTCGACTGCATTCTGGTAGTCTTCAAGGTTATTGATGGCAGTGTTATTGACCCGCGTAATCACGTCTCCGCGCTGGACCTTATCTGCCGCTGGGCTGTCGGGAGCTACCTTGAGCACCACCACGCCCTTCTTCCGCGGCAGCGACATGCTCCTGGCCATTTCCGGGGTAATCTCGGCGACGGTGAGTCCCAGCGCCGACGGCGCGATAGCGCCGTCTTCCACAGGTTTGCTTTCCTCAAGCCCGGCGTACTTATCGGGCATCTGGCCAAGCTCCAGCTCCACCTGCGTTCGCTTCTTGCCGCGAATAACGTCCAGCCTCACACGCTCGCCAGGCTTTCGGTCAGCCACCGCCTTCTGAAGCTCCCAGGTGTCCCTGACGGGCTGGCCGTCAATGCCGACAATGACATCCTCTTCGCGCAAGTCGCTCTTGGACGCCGGAGCGTCCTTCTGGATGCCGGTCACCAAAGCGCCGCCGTCGGGCGCTCCATAAAACTGCCTCATGTTCGGCGTCAGGTCCTCGATCATTATGCCAAGCCATCCCCGGGCTACCTTGCCCCGGCTGATTAGCTCAGGCACCACCTTCTTGGCCGTGTTGGCGGGGATGGCAAACCCAATGCCCACGTTGCCGGGAATGAGACCTTGGGAGACGATAGCCACGTTGATTCCTATGACCTCGCCGCGCAGGTTCACCAGGGGGCCGCCACTATTGCCCGGGTTGATGGGCGCATCCGTCTGGATGACGTCGCCAATGCGGATGTACTTGCTCTGGCCGGGGATGAATCTTCCCTTGGCGCTTACCACCCCGGCCGTGACGGTCTGCTGCAGCCCAAAGGGCGCCCCCACGGCCATGCAGAACTGCCCCACCTTGACCGCATCCGAATCGCCCAAAACGAGAGTAGGCAGCTTCCGGTCAACGTTGACCTTTATCACGGCCAGCTCAGTGCGGGGGTCATGGCCGACTATCTTGGCCTCATACTGCCGGTCGTCCCGCGGATCATCGTGAAGCGTTACCTTGATATCCGACGCCCCCTGCACTACGTGCCAGTTGGTAACTATGTAACCATCCGCCGAGTAAATCCAGCCCGACCCAAGGCTCTGGCCCCTTCTTTCGACCTGCCGCTCGCCTTCATCCTCGGGGCCGAAGCGGAACTCAAACGGAAAGGGGAAGGGAAAATCCTTGAACATGTCTTCCAGGTCTTTGGGCATGCCGCCAACGCGCTCTCGGCGGACGGTCTCGGCGCTTATGTTGACCACCGCCGGCAGCGTACGGGCCGCGACCTCCACATAAGCCGACTCAACCGCCGCTGCCGTGGCCAGGCCGCCATTTTGTGCATATGCCGGAGCTGTGGCCGGCTGGCCACGGAACCCGTAAATGGCCGCCAGGGTGGCCACACCCCCCAGCACTGCTGCAAGCAGAATAATGACAAGATGCGAATGTCGGTGACTGAAGCTGTCCATATGCACCTACCCCTGCGTGTAGAAATCAAGCTAGTTGCGGAACGGCCCCTCGTAAGCCGGCACTGCTAGCACCGCGCCAGGGCTTCCACTTGGCCCCTGGGCGCTCAGCTAACCGGACCGTCGCAATAATATAACGCAGCACCCCGGTCATTTGTTCTTTGCCACAGCCAAACCTGGCGGACCGTCTCACAGCGCCGCTTCCAGCGCAGACCGCAGAACCGGCTCCGGCTGTACGCCCACCAGTCGGCTCACCACATCGCCGCCCTTGAAGACCAACAGCGAGGGTATGCCCCTGATGCCATACTGGTTGGCCAGTTCCGGCGCCTCGTCCACGTTCACCTTCACAACCTTGGCCCTGCCAGCAAATCCCTCTGCCACCTTTTCCACAATCGGCGCAACCATCTGGCAGGGCGCACACCACGGCGCCCAGAAGTCAACCAGCACCGGTATGTCACTCTGCAAAACCTCAGCCTCGAAAGTTGTAGCGTCCACATTCTTGACGTCAGCCATACTTGCGCTCCTCCTGACATCTACTGGTAGTACTTGCCGTCGTGGCCGACATGAGGCCGGCGACGATGCACGGCCCAGGCCACCACTGCAATACCGACTGCCGCACCGCCCACGTTCGCCGCCCAGTCAGCCATCTCCACGCCCCTACCCGCCACCCAGTACTGCCCTACCTCGCTCGTGGTCGCGACAAATAGCGCCAGCGTCCCGGCTGGCCCTACCATCTTTGTGACTTCTCGCACTCCCATGCTGCCCATAGCATACCCCAGGAGCACACCAAGCACCGCAAACCCTGCCAGATGCGCCGCCAGGTCTTCCCCGCCAAGCGGCGCCAGCCACGGCCGCGGCGTCCATGTCTCCAAGTAAATGAAGCCCATCCACCCACCCACAGCAGCCCACCAGGCCACAGCCGTCCTCACGATTTGGTCACCGCCCGTACTGGCGGAAAAGGGCACCCCAAGCCGTGGTTTTGAGTATCCGCCGCGCCCGCCAGTAGCCAATCAGCGGATACCAGAACAAGTCGTGGTATAGCCGCGAGGCCGCATAAGACCACGGCACCATACAGGTGCGCAGAAGGCAATGCTCCAGAGGCTTCAGCGGCCCCCAGTAGATGGCTTTTTGCCCTCGGCTGGCAAAGGTGTCTCCCACAGTAAAACCCCAGTCGTACTCGGCTATATCCTCGTCGCCCACCACTCGGATCTCGCGCGGATCACCTACTCCGAGGCCATGCTCGTGCGCGAGGCGAATAAAGCCCAAACGCATGGGGTCAAAGCCCATAATCTTAGCAGCAAAGGCATCTATGGCCACCTGGTCCGCACTTGCCAGAAGCACATTCTTCACATGCGGCACCATGCACCGCGGCCCAGGCCCGCTGCCGGCTATCGTCCCATCCATAACCGCCATCAGCCCGGGGTGGATCTCGTACTGTATCTTCAGCAGGTCCACCAGAGTCTCGTGGATATTCGCATGGGTCCAGTGGCGATTCAGGTCCAACAGCCCACCGAAGGCATTTTTCATCGCCCCGGTCGTTGTCGTGAAAACGTGGGTTTTAACCGTGGGCAGGTGGATGGCATTCTTGCCGATGAGCACCGCCGGTATGCAAATGTTGTCCTCGCCGTAGATCCTCTCCAGCACCAGCATCTCAGCCGCCGGCCGGTAGCGCACCCACTCTACCTTGTCCTTCTCGAAAAGCCACACAAACTCCAGCCCGTGCCTGCGGGCAGGTTTGATCAGATGATTCCGCACCGACCCGGACCTGGGGTTGACCACCACAGTAGAGTTCTGCGCCGGAATTATGTCCTCGGGCGTCCACCCCACATCCCGCAACGCCTGAACCACGCCATCAAACTGCCACGGCGTCGTTGAGCACGCCGGCATGTAAAAATGCCACGAGATATTTATCTTCAAAATGGTCGCCGCCGCCCGGTCGAGGGCCGCCGGAAACCCGGCCAGCTCCATCACCCGGCGGATGTCGTCCAGGACGGTTTCTGGGCTCGTACGCACGGCAGCAACGACACCACGGAGATTCTCCGGTGGCCCATACTGCGCCGGCCGCTTGCCTTCCACCAACCTTAACTCTTCCTGGATTCCCCTCATCGCCTTTCTCCCTTCTCCAGGCGCGCGCCAACAGGCCTATCATATCTGCCCCGCAAGTCGGTTAGCAACATGCCACTCTATAGAGGGAGTATTCAGTTTACTCAGGATTTTGTTTCAGGCAGAAAACAGCAAGGCCCTGAGAATCGCCCCGGTGGTCTGCACCAAAACCCGTGTTGACACATAAAGGGCCACAAAAGTGTATGAAGTTCTGTGTGCCATCCTTTGCCTCGGAGTGTACCTCCGAGGCGCTGCAGAAACTTTTCCAACAGTATCCTGAGAAAACCGAATACTGCCAACAGTTGATCATCCCGCCCGTAGTGATTTACTTCCTGTGCGCCTGGCTCTTCCTGGAGGGCACCATTCTGCTGACCGTGCAGGCACCGTGGCTCCTGGTGGTAGACGCACTGACTGTGATGGGCATAGGCGTGCTCAACGTGGTGGGCGGAATCTTCATCCTGGGTGTGCTGCAAATGGGTGCAGCCATAAACACCGTAAAGCGCTACTACCATTATCTTGCCCTGCTGCCAGCACCCAGCACGCTAGAAACTTTTCGGGAGAAGGTCGAATCGCAGGAGAGCAGAGCAGGGGTGCAAAATGGCCATACAGGCCGGTGAAACGCCATGTGGCGGGCGGTATGGAGAAACATTCAGCTTACTTAGCTTGCCTTCGGGGCCGTGTACTGGCTGCGTCTGTGCAAGACTAAGGGCTGGACGCCGGAGCCCCTCCCCGGGACCGCCCCGGAGAAGTTCCTCGCTTGGCACTGCCCGACAGTGCACGCTGATGAGACACGCGTAATTGGCACTTGGGGGGCCGTCGCAGCCGGATTCGCTGTACTTATCCCTGACGGCATCGTCCCGGCTTGGCTAGACTCCAATTCTGTTCTCGTGCAATCCAGGGAGTTTCTGGTTCGCTTCCGGGCTGCACAGCAAGGGATTTCTGCTGGCTTACCTGGCGTTGGCTGTCTATGACGGCATCCAAGCGGCTGTACTGGCACGGCGCGCGGGTATCATGCGCAAGACAAGTTCGGCGCGCCTACTACCCCCTTGGTGCAACCATCAGCCAATGTGCTGCCTGCTACCGGCGCGCAGGCCAGCGGCGCAGAGGCGCCTGACGCCGCCCACACGCCCGAAGGCGGGCCCGAAGGCGGCAGGCACGATCCGCCCGACCCCGTATAGCCTACGGGCACCGTCGAGCAGTAGCAACGGTCCCGGCGGGGCGAGCAGGGGACGCGAAAAGCACCCGAAGTCCGGGCAACGAGTCTGGTGTACAATCCGGAGCAGGACTGTCCACCCAGACAAATTTTATTACATGAACTTCACAGGGCAGTCTCCGCAGAGTAACACAAGAAAAGACAGCGGAAACCACGACATCCCCGCTCAACCTAAGGACTTTACGGAAGCTACGCACTACCTTCCGCCGATATGCCATACTCCGTAAGCTCGGGCTCTGGACTCCATTGCCACTCCTGCAGCCACCGCTCGTGAATCCACCGAAATTGGTGCTTTCCACGGCCGTCCCATTCCAAGAGTCCCAACACTCCACTGCACCCGCCAAGCCCGGTCGAAAAACCTGCGACGGAAGCCAGAGATATGCAGTTGCACCCGCCGAGGCGGAAAGGCATCAGCGAACGGTGGATGTGACCGAAAAAGTGATCCTGCGGCCGCAAATGCATCACAAGCCGCGTTACTGCCTCCGCACCAAAATCCGCCTCATATGGCTCCGCCCCCGGTATGTCGGCGATGGCCTCATCGGAGACTTGACTCACCTGCACACCGCATACACTGGGACCGTCATGGGTCAAAAGCACGTCAACACTGTCCCAGGACATTCCAAGAACTGTGTCTACGACCTGTTTCTGTATCGCCGAAAAGGGGTGCTTGCGCCGCAGGTTGACCTTCTCGATTCCCCCAACCCCAATAACCCTCAGCCTTTCTCCTCTCTCCCCTGTTAGCTCAAGGGGCAAAGCGTCCGGCAGGTACCAGATCAGGCCATAGGCGTCCACCTGGACCGGACGCCGGCGCTCGTCAAAAGAAGCCAGAATCTCGTGGTCTTCGTGGTTTCCACGAATGAAGTACATGGGGGGTGGCAGCTCCGGCAGGCTTTCCAGCCAGGCCTCGACTTCCGGGTTTCGCTGTGCGAACCGCAGCATGAATTCGACTTGCAGCGCGCTCCGCCTGAGGTGCCGGCGAGTAGCCTTGTCCAGACGATCGAAGCTCTGAAAGAAACCCAGGTCACCACAGCACAGTATCGCCGTGATGCTCAAGCCCATCTCCTGCTTTATTGCACAAGCCCACCGCAGCGGCTCCCACACTCGCCCGTGCACATCGCTGACTGCGGCGACGTACATTCCTTGACTACCTCCTTTAGGCCCGTGCAACAGCGACCAGCAGGCCAGCAAGAGACATCAACACAACAGATTCCACCCGTATGTCGCCGCCAACTTCGCAGACCAACCGCCCTTATCTCACGGCGATTACGAGCTTATTGCTGATTACTTCTAACGTTCCGCCCCTGCTGCCGCCGGGTTGAATAACAAAAAGCTCGAAATGGTCTGCCTCCCGCAGATCATACAAGCTTATCTGCAGTTCTCCACGGCGTTTGCCGATCACCGAACCCGAGCCACCCGCCATTAGGTCCAAAGGAAGAGGGAGCGCGTAGCGACCGTCCCTGAATACCGTGACTGCAACCAAATCTCCGCTGACGGGTGCATCGCTCCGCCGCACGTACTTCACCGTACACTCTGCATAGTCGGCAGACGATTTGGACAGTGTTGCCGGACTCGGGTCGTATATGTAGAGCTCCCTGCCTTTCGCGAACTCTGCCTGAGCCCTTTTCAGCACCGCCAACTCCTTGCGCGCCTGTCCGACCCATTTCCCTCGAGGGAATCGTGCCAAGTAAGACTCGCAGGCCGCGATGCTGCTTTCAGCCTCGCACTTGTGCCACTCGCGATCGTCAATTCGCCCCGGCAGTTCTTTCTCCACCTTGTAGCGAGCTTGCTGGGTATAACGACCCCTGGGCCGCTTGGCCAGATATTCCCGGTACGCTGCGACCGCCGCTTCCAAGTTTTGCCCGGCGCCCTGCTCCGTTTTGACCGCTTGCTCAAAGCCCTTTCTGTCAAGGTAGCCCGGCAACCAAAGACCCCCTGCTATGACTCCAACCGCCAAAACACCTGTAGCTAACCATGCCAGCTTCATGTCCTTCCCCTCCTCTTCCTTATCAGCCACCCCTACTTGCTGGGAGTCCGTCCAGTCAAGCCGCAAACCTTTTCGCGATGGATTGGCCGCGAGCGTGGCGCCACGGACCCGGCTCCCATCTCACTTCGACAGCCCACTGCCAGGCCGCCACATTTTTCACTCCGCACCTTGCCCGCCCGGGCCGACAGGCGCACACTCCCCTGCATATGTTTAGTCTCCCGCAATGAAGTAATTGTTGCACGTTGCCAGCCACCAGCCCTGCTTGTGCAAGCTCCATGCGGACGGAAAACCAGCGCGGTCTCTATCTACACAGCCAATCTCCCACGACAGATGAAACCGCACAAAAGCGTCTGGGACCTCCAAAGCCCTCGCGCGCTGTTGTGCCGTTGGCTCAGGGGACTGTTGCGAGAGCTGGTGCTTGCTCATCCAGAGTGAAGGAAGTGCACGACGCTGTGCGCCAGCCCCTTCACCTGCGACCCCGTTTGGCAGGTAGCAAAGCGGCTGTTACAAAAGTCTCCTCTGATTCCCACGGCACCGGTACCGTAGCCGCGCCCGACCATCAGCATCCCGCCTCGGCTCATGATGAATGATGAGCAGCCTCCCGCACGTCCCACATCGCCCAATCCCCGCCAGCAGGGCACGCACGGCGCCCTTTGTCCGCCCAGGCAGCCTCTTGCGCTCCCTGAACCGGCGCATTATCGCCTCCCAGGTCTCCCGTCCGTATATCCGCATCCCCTTGTGCTCACCCTCAATCACCTCGTCGCCGACCTTCATCAGCCCGCAATGCACTGGCGTCTTCAAGCACTCCGCCACCCCCTTCGCCGACCATTGCTTTCCCTTGGCAGTCCGCACACCAAGACGGTTCAGCTCCCGCGCTATCTTCGCCGTCCCCCAGCCAGACAAAAACCCCTCCGCCATCTGCTTGACCCATTCCGCCTGCTCCGGCCCCCCCTCGATGGCATCCCCTCGCCGCACACTCCCATCAGGCTCCGCTACTTCCCGCCAGCGCCATCCAAAAGGCGGCCGCGCCAGGTACCGCCCCCTCGCAAGCCGGCTGCGTATCCCCTCGCGGATGTTCTCGCTCATGCAG
>JANZZA010000218.1 GCA_026419655.1 Armatimonadota bacterium
GAGGCCACCCGTGCCACTTGGAGGGGCCGGCGCCGCATCGTGCCAGGGTTGGCAGGCACCCGAAAAAGCTCTGCTTCTCTCGACCCCAGGCGCTGGGGTACGGAGATAATGTGCGCGCGTCGCCCGTGAAGCCTCGAAGACCGCCTGAGGACGATGGGAGTGTCCAGTGTTCTGAGGATTCTCTTTCAGGCAGAAAGACTCTGGCGGGAAGAATCGCGTCGTAGACAGTTGCAAGAGCTGGTGTTGGCTTACTAGACCCAAGACCGAGGAAACTGGGCAACGCTGTACGGCTGACCTCTTACCCGCGATTTCCTCTGGCGGCCGGGAAAACGACTTCACCAAGAGTCTCCTTGGAGACTGTTGCAAAACCTGAGGTTAGCCGGCCTAAAACGACGGGGCTGTACAACTGCGGGGCCCGGCGTTGGACTGATAAACGTGCCCGGGAGGCGGGAGGGCGACTTTTGCAACAGTCCCCCTTAGGTGATTGTTGCAAAACCCTCCTGCAGCCGACGCTTGGCGCACCTGCAGTTTACCTTTGGTGCCTAGTCCTGTGCCGCTGCTGCGTTGGTACTTAGACAATGGATCGTTTTGCAACGGTCACCTTAGAAAATCGAATACTCCCGTGGACGATAATCTGGTTGTAAGGGTGTAGTGGGAGCCTGTATTATGACCGGCGAGGGCGGCCGGGATGGCCGCTAGCGTGTTTTCTGGGGCGCTGGTGAGAGGCGCCAGGCAATGCTGCGGGTGCCAGAGAGTAGAAGCCCCCGGTGCGAGTGGCTGGCCGTCTGGTAGGCCGACGCTTTGGGGGCGTCCCATAGGAGACTGTTGCACAAGTGGCTTTTCCGGCCGCGAGAAGGAGTCGCGGGTGCAAGTTGGGTTGTACAGCCTTGTGCACTTTCCGGGGTCCAGTTGGGCCGACACCAGGTTTTGCAACAGTCACCATAGGAAAGCCATCGGTACAGGGCGCAGGCTGCGTCGAGGAAAGACCACGTGAAGGCGGATGGACTGTCGTCCGGCATCCCTGCAGCAAATGGTCGGGCGGCAAGGAGGATGGGGCGAGAAAGTGGCGATTGCCTGGGTGGGACTGACGTGTTTGCTATTGGGGCAGCCAGCGCAGAGCCAGCAAGGGTGGGCACTGGGCCCAATGTTCTCGGCTCTGCCGTGGAGTAATGCTGGCGTGGTGATGGTGCAGGCGCGGCCTTTGGCAGAGTGGCTGGGCGCTCATATTGAGCTACGAGGCGAGACGGTTGTTGTGGGCAGCGACCTGGTGCGGCCCCGTCTGGTACTTGAGCTGGGGAAAACCGAGGGGCGCCTTGAGGGGCGACAGTATTTTCTCGCTGCGCCGCCGGTGCTTAGAAAGGGCTGGGTCTTCGTCCCCTTGAAGGCCTTCTTAGAAGCTTTCGAGGCATTGGTTGAGGTGCGCGGCCGGGTAATCCGTATGGCGGTACCGCAGACGGGCCTGGCGGCGGAGCTGGCTATGCCACCTGCGCCGGGCAGTCTGATGGCCGGGGCGTGGGAGGC
>JANZZA010000389.1 GCA_026419655.1 Armatimonadota bacterium
CATCCAGGGCGCGGAAAGTGTACAACACCGGACCCCCAACTTTTGACCGGCGACCGCGTCTGGGAGACGGTAAAGCGACTTTTGCGACAGTCTGCTTGGGCGCCGGGCGTGCAAGTCGGAAGTGTCAATGGGGCGGCTGAAAGCGCAACATGCTTGCATGACACGCTGGCGGGAGGCCCTTTTTCGAAGAGGAGACCTTTACAAAAGCTCGCGTTAGTTTATGTAGAGCGAACAGACGCAGAAGGCCGCGTGCCCGACCTTTTACCTGGCACGCCGTATGGGAGGCTGTACAGCGACTTTTGCGCCAGTCTCGAAAAAGTGCAATCGTCCGTCGAGGGGCGATTTATACTTGGCTCCAGAGGGGTGCTGAGCATATGGTCCCTGGGCAACCGAACGCTGGTGGCCAAGGAATGGCCGTACACGTTGCGCGGCGCGAAGTGCTCTAATATCATCGAAGCGCCATGCTTGACGTGACCGCAGTGCGGGCTCACCCCGAGGATTACTGGCGTATCCTCTGGCATGAGGAGGTGTCTTCCACAAACGATTTGGTGGCTGGGGCGGCTGCCTTGGGGGCAAAGGAAGGCCTGGTTATTGGTGCGGAGACGCAGACGGCAGGACGGGGGCGGTGGGGGCGGCAGTGGCTCGACGCGCCAGGGCGATGTTTGCTTTTCAGCGCTTTGGTTACCATGCCGCGCAACGAATCGCAGGGGCTAGTAGGAATGGCTGCGGCGCTGGCAGTGCTTTGTGCTGTGCGGGATGCCGGGGCTCCGGCTGTGGGCTTTCGATGGCCCAACGACGTTACTGTCGCCCGGCGGAAGGTGGCCGGCATTCTCGTCGAGGCGGTGTCTGGCGCCGCTGTGGTGGGCGTCGGTGTCAACGTGCGTGGACGGGCCGAGGAGTTTGCGACAGGTTGTGGTGCGGTGACTGTGGAAGAAGCCGCAGACCACCCTGTCTCCCGTGAGGAGCTGCTTGGCAGTATTCTTACGCACCTGCACGATGTTATGGCGTTGCTTCGCGCAGGGCGTGGCCAGGACGTACTGAGCGCGCTTGCCGAGGCCGATGATCTGTCAAACCGGCGCGTGACTGTAGCATCTTCGGCTGGAGAATTCATTGGTGTAGGTGCCGGCATGGACGCC
This sequence comes from Armatimonadota bacterium, assembly GCA_026419655.1. Taxonomy (GTDB): domain Bacteria; phylum Armatimonadota; class Zipacnadia; order Zipacnadales; family FEN-943; genus JANZZA01. The sequence continues at coordinate 1,137 of JANZZA010000389.1, forward strand.
TGCGGACGCCTGCTCGTTGAGACGCCGCAGGGGATGGTTGCTTTGTCGCAAGGCGAGGTGGTACGTGTTGGCGATTGAGCGGAGGCGGCCGACGGGCGGTTTGACCTGGTGGCGCAGGTCCCTGGTGCTTTTGTGTGCCGTTGTGGGGCTGGCTTGGGGGACAGTTCACGGTGAAGAGGACCCGGCCGCCTCAGGCCTTCGCCTTTTGCTCGCAGGGGACTACGAGAGTGCGTACCAGCAGTTTGGCCGCGCGCTGGCCAAGGATTCAGCCAGGGCCGTAGCGGTGGCTGGTCTGGCAGCGGTGCACCTGGCGCGGGGAGAGACTGGCCCGGCAGTGTCGGGTTTCTCCACGGCGGCTGAGCTCGCCGTCGGACAGGCCTGGCCCCTTGCCTGCCTGGGGTCTGCCCATCTGCAGGCCGGTGATGCCTTAGCCGCTGCGGCCAGCTACCGGCGGGCCTTAATAGTGCTTCCGGAGTGGGAAGCCGTGCGCGGGTGGCTGGCCTACGCTCTCTACTGCGGGGGGCGAGTGGCTGAAGCCGTGGACAACGCCCGCACCGCTGCACGTTACCACAAGACCCGGGCAGCGATTCTGGTACAGGCGGCGGCGATGCTGCGGGACGGCGATGCCCGGCGCGCTATGGAGATACTGGGTGGGGAAGGAAAGGATGTCCTGGCTGTAGCGTCGAGGCGCGCCGGCCGCACACTTACGCTGGCCTCATTGTCTTTTGGGCTGCCGGGGCTTGAGGCAGGTGTGCCGATTGCCGCCGCCCCGATGGCTCCCGCGATGGGGGGCGTGCGGATAAGCTGGCCTCGCGACGGGAGCAGCGTAAGCGGCCGCGTCGAGATTCAGGCGTACTTCGACACCCCGCCTGCGTACTCGGTGGTTTACATTGACGACCAGTTTGTGTCTGTCACGAATGCTTCCCAGGTGCGAATGTCGTGGGAGACGGGGCGGTGGCCCGACGGTGTGCATCGGGTGAGGGTAGATGCCTATGACGCGTCTGGGCGGTGCGTGGGCCGCCAGGAGATACAGGTACTCGTGGCCAACCGGGAGCGGACGGGCGATGCGGCACAGACTGCGCGCGATGCCGCCCTGGGCATGGCGCTCGCGGAAGCTTGCCTGCCGGAGCCGCCGCCGTGGGACGCACCGCTGCTTTACGCAGAGGCAGCAAGACAGGCCGGTCAGGCTGAGGCCGCCCTCGACGTGGTGGAATACGCCTTTTCCTGCTGGCCGTGGCATGAGGGACTGCGCCAGGAGCTGCATCTTGCCTGCCGGGACCTGGGATTGGTCAACCCCACGCCAGCGGAGATATTGCTCCTCCCGCGGGCTGGGCAGGTGGCCGTGACCTTCGACGACGGCCCGCACCCGCGCATTACGCCCTGGCTGCTGGAGGTCCTGGCCAAGCGGCGGATACGGGCGACCTTTTTCCTTGTGGGCCAGCAGGCAGTACAGTACCCGGACCTTGTGCGCGCCATAGTCGCTGCCGGCCATGAAGTGGCTGTCCATTCCTATACCCACCGCAACATGACCCGGCTCACTGAGGTCGAGGTCGAGCGTGAGCTAGCACAGTGCCGGTGGGCGGTAGCACGGGCATGTGGTCAAAGACCTTTGCTATTCCGGCCACCCGGCGGCCACTATTCCGCTGATGTGCGGGCTGCGACTGCTACTCTGGGGTTCCGAACGGTCTTCTGGAATGCCAACATTTGCCGATATGCTTCCCGGCCCCTGGAGGGCATTATCGAGGGGCTCGACGGTGACCTGGCCAGAGGCGGCATACTTCTCCTGCACAACGGCGAGGATGAGACGCCGCTGGTAGTAGAGCAGCTTTTGGACCGGCTGCGCGCACGCGGTTGTCAGTTGGGACCCGTAGCGGAGCTAAGCGGCGTTGATGCAGCATATTCTGGTCGAGGTGGGAGGGCACAGGCCAGGTGATGTCATGGGCTGGCGCGGTCCTGTTGTGGGCTGCCATGGGACAGTTGCCCGCGCCGCGGTTTGACATCTTCGAGCGGGCGCCAATCCTCGACGTGAACGCCACGGATTTCCCCGCTGCTTCGCTCGTGGATTTTGGGCGCGCCCCCACACCTGTTGGGGCCTGCGGCAGGGTCTTTGCAGGCACGGATGGCCGGCTCTATTTTGAGGACGGTCGTCGCGCCGTCTTCTGGGGCATCAACGTCGCCAAAGATTCCATCTTCCAGCCGCGCGAGATAATTGACCGGGCGGTGGATGCCATAGCCGCCGCCGGTTTCAATCTTGTCCGCTTGCACCACTTCGATGATGTCAACGGCGTGTTACCCCGCGAGCGAGCCGGCAAGAAACCACGCATAGACCCGGAAAAGCTGTCCTGTATTGACTACTGGATAAAACGACTGGGCGACAGAGGCATCTACGTGTACCTGGACCTGAATGACTACCGCACCTTCTGGCCTGAGGAGGGCATTGCTGATGGGCCGGAACTGGGGCGCGGCGCCAAGCCCTATGCAGTTTTCGTCCCCCGGCTGATTGAACTGCAGGCCCAGTATGCCCACGAGCTACTGTGCGAGCACCGCAATCCTCTCACCGGCCGGGCTTACGCGGAGGACCCTGCAGTCTTGTTCATTGAGCTTTGCGACGAGAATGGACTCTTCCGCGAATGGAAACGCGGCCTAGCGCTGAAGGACAACTACGCGGCCATGCTGGGCAAGATGTTCAACGACTGGCTGCGCAAACGCTATGGGAATGACGCGGCGCTGAGGGCAGCATGGACGGACGCTTCGGGGCGGTGTTGTCTGGGCCAGAATGAGTCGCTCGCAGGTGCAAACGTGAACCTTGCCACTGAGCCAGGCTCATCCGGGCGCCATACCGACACTGCCCTGTTTTTCGCGGACCTGCACAGGCGGTATTTTGATGCCCTGCGCGAGTCAATGAGAACCGGCGGCGTCAAGGAGCTTCTGATAGGCGGAGTGGCTGAGCCGACTATTCCCGCTGATCTGCGGGCGGCTGCCGAGGGTCTGGATTTCATTGGCGTGAACTGGTACTGGGACCATCCTCGGTTTTTGCCTGGCCAGCCGTGGCGCATGCCGTATCTTTACGACAACCGCAGCCCTATGAGCGCAGGAGAGCTGGACGACTTCCCGGTCACGGTGGGAGCCGCGCGGGTGGCGGGCAAGCCCCTGGTGGTGCGGGAGTGGTCGCCCTGCTGGCCAAACAAGTACCGGGCGGCGGCGATGGTGGGCGCCGCTGTCTACGGTTCCTTGCTTGACGTTGACGCCATGCTGCTTTTCGCCTATCGGGCCGATGCCGCAAGACGTGGGCTGGACCTTTTCGACGTAAGCCACGACCCTGCCCGGTGGGGTCTGGCAGCGGCTTGCGCGGCGATTTTTCGTGGCCGCTTGGTACCGCCGGCGCGCCGAGAGGTAATCATTGGCTACAGCCCGGCGGACGTGCTGCTCGAGCCGCTGCGCCCGATGGCCTCGCAGCTTCACAAGCTTGCTTACTTCTGCCGCGTCACAAATGCCTTCTTTGAGAAGGAACTGCAGGCAAGCGGGGACCTGACCGTCAGCAGCGGACGGAGCTGTGGGGGGAAATATCCGCCCTCGCGGGCGATATTGTTTGCGCGTCAAAACTTCTCGGACCCCTATGGTCGCCAGACCAGCGAGGGGATAGACGCAGCTAACGGCTGTGTAGTTGCCACGCTGCCGCCGGTGAGGGCTACTTTCCGCTTCGGGGGCACAATCTTCGACGCCGGCGTCGAGCGGCAAACTGACGCTCCCAGGCCCTATTTTCTGCCCGACATTCTCAACAACCCCGACCTGCGCCCCATCGGAGTAAGTCAAGAAGCGAAAGCGGCCATTGGGGTGCGGAATGTGAAAACCCGGCGCCTCTGTTTTGGTCCCATACCTGAAGAGTGGGCGGTACGAGCAGCACTGGACGCTTTGGGCTACGTGACCGGTGACGAAGCCTTTTCTCACAAGGCCTTGGACAAGGACAGGCTGGTAGCGGAGAGCGGCATGGTGACGACCGACCGCGCGGAGAATTTGTTACTCGTCTCGGCGCCGAAAGTTCTCGCGGCGGCGGGCGACCTGGGGGGAAGGGCAGTTCGGGCGGGGGATTTAGAAGTCGCCACAGATACGCCCCAGGGCGCTGTTGTGTGGCTGAGCCTGGACAACAAGCCGCTGCGCGAAAGCCGTCGGTGGCTGCTGAAGATGGCCAGTATCGCCGTAAACACAGGAGAGGAGAAGCAGTTCGAGCGCGAAGCAGCAAGCCACGACCTTTACAGGTTCACCAGGGCAGGCGGGCCGCCTGTGCTCACCGAGGGGCACAGCCGCGGCCGCACTGCCATTCGCCTGGCCGGGCGACAGGTTATCTCCCTCGGTCTCGTTAACGGCACCTGGGAATTGGTGCGTGAGGGTGCGAACCTGTACCTGTGGTGTGACACAAGGGACGTGCGTTTCGAGACGGAACTGTTGCCGACGCGGTGTGAGATGAGCGTGCTGGCAGCAGATAGCGGCCGCGTCTTTGCAGCCGCACAGTCCCAGCCGCTACAATACCCTGCGGAGGCTTTAGCCGTCCGTTTAGGGCCGGTGAGGGACTGAAGTGTGCCTTTATGCAGCCCGTCGGCGAGGGTGTGGCCGAGCACTATCAAAGGTTTTCGGCGACTTCTTCTCTGAGGAGACTTTTGCAAGACCCGGCGTCGGCTTACCTGGATCGAGGAGAATGTAAAACTCTTTATGACTGACCTTTTACCTCCGATTTCCTCCGGCCCTCGGAAAAGCGACTTTTGCAAAAGCCTCCTGAGAATTTGGCTTCGCCGCCGTGCGTGGTGGTGGGACGTGGAGCCAGCACCAGGAAGTTCGAATAGGGAGCGCGGGGACAACCCTTCTCAATGGCGACTATTGCAAAACTCGCCTGGACATGGCTGCCAGTCCGTCTACGGAGCCGGTTTGCGCTGCCGAGTAGTGCAGTGTGGGTGCCGGTTAATTGTGCGATGATGAGTGCGCAACAATCACCGAGGATGGCCAAAAACAACTGCGTGAGTGCCAAAAAGTCAGCCGGTGCCGCACAGGAGGGGTGATTTGGAATGAATATCAGCATCTACGACTGCGTGTCGCCGCTGGATTTTCGCTACTACGGGCAGGACCCCAAGTTGCTGGAGATGCTTGCGCCGTATGTTTCGGAGCGCGGGCGGTTGAGGGCGGAGCTGCAGGTCGAGGTCGCCCTTGTGCGCGTTCTGGCCCGCCGGGGCATTTGCTCGCCCGCAGTCGCCGAGGAAGTGGCGAAAGCAGCCGACCAGGTGACGCCTGAAGAAGTGGCTGTCGAAGAAGAGCGCATTCAGCACAACACGCGGGCGATGGTCAACTGTCTGCAGGCCCGGGTCTCGGAGGAGGCCCGGCCCTTTGTGCACATGACCATGACTAGCTTTGATGTCGTGGACACGGCTCGCGCTTGGCTCTTCCGGGAAGCCACGCGAAACGTCATCGTGCCGGAGCTTTTGAAGCTAGAAAAAGTGCTTATTGACCTTGCCCTGCGCGAGAAGGACACCATACAGATTGGCCGCACTCATGGCCAGCACGCCGTCCCTATTACTTTTGGCTTTGCCATCGCCCAGTACGTCAACCGCCTGGGGGAGCGAATAGAGGCTATCCAGCGGACGGCAGAGGCGCTTCCAGGCAAAATCAGCGGTGCCGTAGGTGCCTACAACGCCACATCTTTGTTCTTCGACGACCCTGCAGCCTTCGAGGCAGAAGTCCTGGCGGAGCTGGGCCTCAAGCCGGCTCTGGCCTCGACGCAGATTGCGCCCCCAGAGCCGATGGCCGACTTCGTACACGCCCTCACCACCACCCTGGGAGTTTTCGCCAATCTCGCTGACGACATGCGCCACCTTCAGCGCACCGAAATCGCTGAGGTGGGCGAGAAGTTCGAGGCCCAGCAGGTAGGCTCATCAACCATGCCTCACAAGCGCAACCCGTGGAACTTCGAAAACATAAAGAGTTTCTGGAAAGCCTTCGCGCCGCGGATTCTTACCCAATACATGGACCAGATTTCCGAGCACCAGCGGGACCTCACCAACTCAGCTAGCGGGCGGTTCCTGCCGGAGATAATCGTGGCGGTGGTGGCCACGGCGCGGCGGCTGGCCCGGGTCATGGGGAAGCTGGTGACCGACCCGGAGCGAATGCGGGCTAACCTGGCCATGACCCAGGGCCTCATAGCCGCCGAGCCGGCGTATATTCTTCTGGCCGCTTTGGGGCATCCGGATGCCCATGAGCGGCTGCGGACGCTTACCCTCGAAGCTCAGGCGACCGGCCGGCCGCTTGGCGAGCTACTGTTCGCTGCCGACGACCTCAAGCCATACCTTGACCGACTGACCGAGGAACAGCGGGAAGTGCTCCTGCATCCGGAGAAATACACGGGCCGGGCTGCCCAGCGCACCGAGACCGTTTGTGCGCACTGGTCAAGCAGATTGGGTCTTTCTTGAAACGTTTTTGCCAGTGTGCGCAGCCGCCTGGACACTGGTAAGTGCGGTGGGGCCTTTGGCTTACAGCTCCGCCCGGTGGAAGCCTCCCACTGGGCTGTCGTGGTAGCACTTTATGGAGAAGACAAGGCCAGAGTTGCGGCGGTGGGAGACGGCTGGTGCTCTGATAGCAATCGCCATTGGGCTGGCGGCGACCGCTCACGGCGTCTTCAGCCCCCGCATCCTCGCTTTTTACGCCCACAGCCCCGACAGCGTGGACATTACCAGGTGGGCTGAGCAGGCAAGTGCCCGCGACGTACTGAGCTGGTGGGCTGGGCCGTGGATTCAGCGCACATCTCCTTACTACCGGCCCTTGTCGAGCCTTATTTTCTGGTTGGAGTACAAGGCCTTCGGCTGGAATTTCCAGGGCCACGTAATTATCTCCTGGCTCTTACACGGCATGGTCTGTTTACTGCTGTACAGGGCTGGGCTGGCATGGCTGCGGGGTAACGAGCCCGTCCGGACGGGGCTAGCACTTGGGGCCGTGGCTCTATTCAATGCCCGGATTGGCCCGGTCGGGCCCGGGTGGGTGCTTGCGCCCATCACTTACGGTGTGGTTGCCTGGTGGCCGGCGCAAACGGACCAGTTTTGCCTGCTATTTTCTCTTGGCGCTCTGCTGTGCTTCGACTCATGGCTGACGAGCGGACGGCGCAAAAGGCTTCTTCAAGCGGTCGTGCTTTGGTCTGTAGCGCTCTTGTTCAAGGAAATGGCTGTGTGTCTTCCTCTGGCGGCGGGATTCGTGGTGCTTTACCGCAAGGGCGTCTGCGCGGCTCGTCTACGGTTCGGTGGTGACGCTGAGGAACCGATTCTCACTAAGCACCTAAGTATGGGATTGTTCTGGCAGGTCGTGCTCGGGGGCCTTGTCATCGTCGCGGCTTACCTGGCTATTCGAGACGTGCTGGTCCCCGGCGCGTGGGGGCCAAAAGCCCGGCCTATCACGTATTTCCTGGAAAAGATTGTTTGGTTCTCCGCTGAGCGGCCAGCAGGCCTCCTGGTCACGCGCTGGCCCTGGTTGCTGGCGGTTTCGGGTTTCCTGGCAGCGTGCATATACCTCTATGCGCGTCTGCCGCGCCGCCCCAGCGTCATGTGGGTAATACTGGTGGCTCTTCTGGTTTCTGCGGGACTTGCTCAGCTACTTGGGGGTAATTTTGCGCTAATCACTGTCCCGCGCGAAATCGCCGCCATTGCCACGGTGACGATTTTCTTCTTGGGGCTGGCCGTCCTGGCCCATGCCCGCAGCGGCCCTACCTGGCCCCTGTTGGGGATGGTAATCGCCATCCATCTGCCTATTCTGCACGTTCTCGGCCCCCACTATATGTATTGGCCAGCGGCTTTCTGGGCTCTCTTCAACGCCAGCCTCATTGGAGTCGTGGTAGAGCTGAAAGTCACCGGACGCCTACAGTGGTCTATCGTCGCCCCGTTACTCTGGCCCCGACGTACAGCGTGAGCCCTATCTGTGGTGTGGTTACGTTGGGGCTGGTATCTGGCCGACAGGCTTGGTTTCTGCGGCGCGGCGGAACAGGTTAACAACCAAAAGGGCCGTTTTTCTTGGGGAACGGTTTGAAAAGGGTTTTCCAGCAGGCCGGTTTGCAAACTTTTTCCTGCTGTTTCCGCCGCCCACGTTGGTACAGGAATGGCAGGGTTCCACGCCCGCACGGGGAAGTCCATTGTGCGTATTCCCTGAAAAGAAGAGGTGATTCGGCATGGCGCTTCGTGATTTGAGACCTCAGAAGGCTATCCGCACGGGCGAAGAGCTTGTGCGGCATCTTAATAGCTTTTCCCTGGAGCTAAAATTCTCGGCGGGCGTATGGTTTTTTGCCCCTGGCGGTGGGCGGTTTCACGACCGTTACTGTCCGGCCATGACGATGGAGGAAATCCTGGAAGCAGCCGCTTCCCTCCAGCCCTATGGCCTGCAGGCTGTCGAGGCTCACTATCCTAACGAGATAAATGAAGACAACCTGGAGATGTTCAAAACGTGGATGCAGGACACGGGCATGAGGGTGCTGACTGTGGTGCCCAATCTTTTCTACGAGAGCCGATTTGAGTTTGGCAGCCTTTCTAACTTTGACAATGAGGTGCGCGGATTTGCCGTCGAGCGGGTGAAGACGACGCTGCAGATAAATCGTGAGCTCGACACAGATTTTGCCATTGTCTGGCCAGGCGGGGACGGTTTCGAGAACACTTTTGGCCACAACCATGCCGAGGCCCGGCGGCGCTTTGCTGACGGCCTGACTGAGGCCATGGACGCCGTCCCCGGCGTGCGTATCTGTATAGAGCCTAAGCCTTACGAGCCCCGCGGCCATATCCTCTACGGGACGACCGCCGAGGGACTTTTGCTTTGCGAGCGCGTCGAGGCTGCCCTCACGGCCGAGGCCAACCGCAGCATCCTCGCGGAGGGTCACGCATTGATGGCCCTTAACCCAGAGGTCGGCCACATGCTCATGGCCTACGAAGATTTGGCTTACAGTTTTTCCCTCATCTGCGAATACGGACGCCTGGGCCATACTCACTGGAATGCTCAGCCTCTCGGCAATTACGACCAGGACCTGAACGTGGGCGTAATTGCCCCGGAGCAGGCCGAAGCCGCTCTCTATGCCCTCAAAATGCATTCCTACACCGGCTACTTTGGCATTGACATCAACCCTGAGCGCATGCCCGTCAAACGGGCGCTGCTGAATTGCATGGACGCGCTCAAGGGCATGAATGCGCGAATTGACCAGCTCGACCATGCTCGCATCGTCGAAGCCATTGAAAAACCTGCCGCTTACCGCGGCCTGGTTGAAGCGATACTTATCCGTGCTCGCTATGGGGGCACTGGGGCTAAGCTGAGCGAGCTTTGATACAAGCACGCGGGCCTGTGGTTTTCGGGCTCCGGGGATACTGGCCTCGGTGGGGGAGACCGGGTCCTGGTTTCCGGGCTACTAAGTTGCTCGTGTCGGTGGGGGGCGGGCGCGACTAATCCTACATTGGTGGCGTGCGGGGTGGAGAGAGCAGGAAAAAGTTTGGGAAGGGGGCTGGGGGACAACCCCTTTCAAGGGGTTCCCTTTAGGAGAGTGTTGCAAAATCCGCTTTACGGCTTCCCTGACTTGCTTGGAGTTGAAAGGTCGGGCACACGGAGTTGTACACCTTCGTCGCTCTACGTCGGCGAAGCTCAGTTTTTGCAACAGTCTACCTAGGAAGCTTCCCCCAGGAAAAGTTTTTCGCGACCCTCAACCGATAGGCGAGCATGGCTAACGCGGGGCCTCCAGGTGCGCTCTTGCGGCCGGGAGTATTTGGTTTTCTCAGGACTTTGTTTCGGGCAGGAAAGAGTCAGGCAAGAAGAGTCACCTCCGAGACTGTTGCAAAACCAGGTGTCGGCTACCCAGACCGAGGAAACTGCACAACCCTGTAGGGCTGACCTTTTAGCCGCGATTTTCTCTGGGGGATGGGAAGATGACTTTTGCAAGAGTCTCCTTAGAAAACCGAATATCCTCTCGCTACCGGGAGTATTCGGTTTTCTCAGGATACTGTTGGAAAAGTTTCTGCAGCGCCGCGGAGGTACGCTCCGAGGCAAAGGATGGGACACAGAACTTCATACACTTTTGTGGCCCTTTATGCGTCAACTCGGGTTTTGGTGCGGACCACCGGGGTGATTCTCAGGGCCTTACTGTTTTCTGCCTGAAACAAAGTCCTGAGTAAACTGAATATGCCCCTCGCTACCCGGGGCTGTTGCCGGCGGCCCCCGGGCGTGATATGAAGTATTTATGCTGCGGCCGCTGTGCCCGTGCTTGGTTATCGCTAAGAGTGCTTCTACCTCGGAGCTCGTTGAGGTGCTCAACGAGGTGGGCGCGCCAGTTGTGGGCACAGGGGGCGTGGCTGATGTGCTCGACCTCATCTCTACTCACTCGCCGGTAATCGTTGTACTAGACGCCACGTCTTCTCTGGCTGACTTGCCGGTAGTGGCAGGTAATCTGACCGGTCTTCCGCCTGTGCGTCGCCCAGCTCTTGTCGCGGTTGTCGCGCCCAGGTTGCTGGGCGAAGTAGATCCTTCGTGGGACGTGGACGAGCTTATTATCTGGCCGGCGGGCGCGGCAGAGGTCGAGTTGCGGGTGGGCCGGGCGCGGTGGCGGCGACTGGGGCTTTCGCGTGACGGACTGCTGCGCAGCGGCGAGCTTGTGATTGATACCCGCCGCCATGCCGTTTTCGTCGAGGCGCGGGAAGTAGACCTGACCGTTCGCGAGTACGAGTTATTGAATGCTCTTGTCCGCTCCAGGGGCCGGCTGCTTACGCGCGATTACCTTCTCGAGCAGGTATGGGGTCCCGACTATTTCGGCGGCGCCCGTACCGTAGACATTCACATCCGCCGGCTGCGTGCCAAGCTGCCGGAAATCGAGCACCGCATAGTCACGGTTCGCGGGTACGGCTACCGGCTTGCCGACCCAGAGGGATAG
>JANZZA010000284.1 GCA_026419655.1 Armatimonadota bacterium
GACTGCCTGACGCCTGCTGAAGTCGAGGCCGCGCTTGCGGGCCAGTCGTGGGACGTGGTGGTGCTGGCCTGCTGCTACGGCATGTCGGTGGAGATGGGGTGGAGCTTGCGGCACACGGGGGGACTTGTGGCCGCCGCGCCAGGAGTGGCTGCGTTGCGGGCAGCAGACTTGGTGGATTTCGTATGGCGGCTGGACACGCGTGCCGTGCCTGTGAGGGTAGCGCGGGCTGCAGCAGAGATGCTGGTAGAGGGTGAAGAGGCGGCCATGGCTGGTTGGGCCCAGGTGCGGGGGATAGCAGCACTGGGGGAGCTAATCCGAGAGCTTGGGGCAGCGATGCGCGAAGACGCTTCGGGGTCGGCGGCTGCGCTGGGGGCTGTGAGGCCTCTGGTATGGAACTGGGGGCCGGGTGGCGAGTTGGCTGACGTCGGCGCCTTGGCCCAGGCTTTGGCGGAGAGCTTACCCACCGCCCGGGGGCGCCAGGCAGCAAAGACAGTGGCGGATATGGCTCGGGTGGTGGTGCGGCGGGCCGGAGCGCCGCTGAGTGCGGGGGCTTTTGAGCAGTTCACGCCGGTGGGCCTGGGTATATTTTTGCCGCCGCATATTGGACCGTGGTTTGAATACGAGGCAGGGGTGCCGTTCGGCCAGGCATGTGGCTGGGCGGCGACGTTGAAGGCCCTGGAGGACCTCTTGCCTTGGGGTGGTGGGTCCAGATAGGAGTGGGGTTGGTGGAGTCTTGAAGGAAAGAGAAGAGGTACGCTGACTGCGGTTGGGCGAGTAGCTGGGAACAATAAACCCGGGGGGAAGCGCAAAGTGGAAGGGCTCTGGCGTCGAAGCAAGGTGCTGCTGGCGCTGAGCGCAGCGACGTTACTGGCCGCGCAGGTTAGCTGGGCGGCAGGTGACGGATGGGCTGACTTGGCTGGCCCCCTGCGGGCTGTCGCCGCCCGGGCAGAGGCTGGCGGTGTGAGCACCCTTGAGGCTGGCCGGATTGGCGTACCGGTGGTGAATGGTCAGCTACTCGTCGAGGTGCGCTTCCGCGGCAGCGTCCGGTCAGCAACGGTGGCTTCCGTTGGCGGGCAGGTAGTGCGCCGGGTTGGTCGTTATGCGGACGTGCTGATTGCTCCTGCAAACCTGCGGCGGCTGGCGGCTCTGGCCGATGTGACGGGGGTGCGGCCGCCGTCGGTGCCGATACCTGCCCAGGGCTACGGAGCAGTCGTTAGCCAGGGCGTGCAGCTATCGAATGCCCAGGTTTTCCAATACAACAACGTGCGCGGTTCGGGCGCGCGAGTGGCCATAATTGATACGGGCTTCGCGGGGGCCATCGGCAGCGCCGAGGTACCCATAGCCGTCGGCGACCCCCAGCCCCCCTCCTTCCGGGCAGACGGCACCCTGGGCACTGGCAGTCACGGAACGGCCGTGGCCCAGGTCATTGCCGACATGGCTCCTGATGCTACTCTCCACCTGATCGCGGTTGATACCGCACTGTCTTTGGTGGATGCCCTGGATTACGTTGCTGAGGCAGGGTATCAGGTTGCCTGTGTACCGTTGGGGTTAGTTGACGGCCCCTTTGACGACACGCACCTGGTGTGCCAGGCCGTTCAGCGGGCGAGGGCAAGCGGTTGTCTGGTTGTTGTGGCTGGCGGCAATTTTGCTCAGCGTCACTGGGAAGGCGATTTTACCGACCGCAACCGTAATGGTTTCAATGAATTCGCGACGGGCGTCGAGGGAATATCGTTCACTTTCGCGGCGGCGCAGCGATTCGTGGCCTATCTGTCCTGGTACGAGACCGCGGGCCCTGAAACTGATCAGGACTATGACCTCGAGCTGTACAATGCGGCGGGTGTGCGCGTAGCTGCATCAGCGTACTCGCAGAACGGGGACGATCCGCCCTGCGATGTTCTGTCAGCGAACGTGCCGGCCGGGGGATATACGTTACGCATACGCAATGTTGCCGCCACGGGAGCGGCGCATTTCCACTTGTTCGTGCCCGATTTCGACCTGCCCGCGGCGGTGCAAAAGAAGGAGCACAGCCTGTCGGTGCCTGCGGTGTCGGCGTCTGCACTAACGGTTGGAGCGTCGCGGGGCAGCCTGCTGGACACGACCCCCTTCAACGTGCCAATGCTGCCGGTAGACACGTTGGAGCCCTTCAGCTCTCGTGGCCCTACGGTTGACGGCCTCACAAAACCAGATGTCCTCGGCCCAGACGTAGTTTCGACTTCTGTAACGGGTGTTGAAGCGGGAGAGGCGCTGAATCCCTTCATCGGCACTTCGGCGGCGGCGGCGCATGTGGCTGGCGCAGCAGCGCTGCTTTATAGTGAGGATAAGCAGCGCCGGGCCTCGGACCTCGCAGCGGCTCTTACTTCCTTCGCTTACACCTACTGGAAGCTGCCCATCCTCTCCAACAGGCCTCCACGCGATATGTCCCCAGGGCAGGACAACAACTACGGGTGGGGGCGCCTGGTCCTGCGTTTTGCCACCGGGTTCGACAACCAGCCACCCCAGATTACCATTATCTTCCCCACGAGTGGCCAGACGATTCTTGAGCGTGTACCCTCCCTGCTTGCAATCATTCGTGACGCCACTACTGGGGTCAACCCAGATGCGATTGAAGTTCGAGTTGATGGCGCCTCACAGACGGGATTTGCCTACGACGCCACCACGGGCGTACTGACCTACACAGTCTCTGCTCCGTTGTCTTATGGTGCCCATTCTTTCGGATTGCGGGCGGCTGATAGGGCGGGCAATGTGTCGGAGTGGGTGTATACGACCTTCCAGGTCATTCCGCCAGCCATAGCGTCGGGATTGCAGCTTATTAGCCTGCCGTACAAGAATGTTACAAACCCTGACCCGTCGAGCATTTTTGTGCCTCCGGCGGCCGGGATCGTGAGGCTGGTGAGATGGTTGCCGATTGACACCGCAGCCAGCAAGTATCACATCTATCCCGACCCGTGGGCCAGCCTGACACCGCCGGACTGCATTGGCGACGACCCGACCGTGATCTCGCCCCCAGCGGGGCTGGGCTATTTCGTGACCACGCCCGGCGAGGGCATGACTTATCTAAATGTGCAGGGCCAGGCCATTCAGGACGCTTCATATGTCATCAAGCTCCGCCGCGGAACCACTTATCCTCACGGGTGGAACCTGATTGGCAATCCGTACACGAGCACCGTGTCGTGGGGCGGCGTTGAGTTCATAGTTAGGGGCGTCCGTTACGATGTGCCAGAAGCCGTCCAGGCGGGTGTTACCAGCGGCGTAATCTACGAACTGAAGAATACCGGAAAGGACGCCAGTGGCCGGGACCAATGGTATTATGACTTTGCGTCCAACCCCCTGGCGGCGGTTATGCAGCCGTTCAAGGGCTACTGGGTGTATGTGTATAAGGATGCAGATCTGGTAGTCTATTCGCCGGGCGTGGTGGCCTCCGCGCCAGCGCAGTCGTCTCGGTCATGGTATGAGAAGGGGACGTGGCGGCTGCGGCTGGTGGCTGACGCAGCAGGGGTTACCGACCCGGCGCTGTTCATCGGCGCGGCGCCTAACTGCACGGGTGGTTACGACGCGGGGTATGATTTACCCAAGCCGCCGCCGGTGGCTTCACCGCTGCAGACCTGCGTCGTCAAAAATGACTGGGGCGAGCACAGCGGGGCGTATGCCCAGGACCTGCGGGGCCGGGGTGCCGGGGAGAGCTGGGAGGTCGAGGTCTTGTGTCAGACTCCGAGCACGCCGGTGACCCTGAAGTGGCCTGAGCTGAATTCCGTGGTGCCGGCGGACGTGAAACTGGTGCTGGAGGACCCTGCTGCGGGCAAGACAGTATATATGCGCACGGCGACGGCCTATACTTTTGATTCAGGCGCTGGAGGCGTCCGGCGCCTGACGATCCGGGCTCTGTCCGACCGTTCTTCCGTGCTGCAAATAACCAGCGTTACTGCGCAGCAAGCCGGACGCGGTGGTGCAGTGGTCGCTTTCTCGGTCACAAGTCCATGTCATGTGGAAGTGCAGATCCGAAACATCTCCGGCGTGGTCGTGCGTAGCTTTGCGGGCCTGCAGGCCGAGCCGGGCAAGGCCGTGACGGTTCACTGGAACGGGGTGAGCGACCGGGGCTCTCCGGTGCCTGCTGGGCGCTACCTGGTTTGTGTCACGGCCCGGGGGAGCGATGGTCAGGTCGTGCAAGGAGTGCGACCGCTGCAACTTGGACGGTAGAGCACTAATGACTAATCGAAGCCGAGGGAGCGTGACCAGTATGAGGAGCCGGCC
>JANZZA010000325.1 GCA_026419655.1 Armatimonadota bacterium
CCACCAGGGTGATTGCGCACGCCGTACTCATTCCTGGCTGAAACAAAATCCTGAGTAAAGCGAATACTCACCAGTGCAAGGGGGCTGTTGCAAAAGCATAGGTTCTCGGATGTAGAGCGACGAAACTGTTGAACTCCGCGCGCCCGATGTTTTAGCTGCGACTGCATCTGCGAAGCGATAAGGGCGCTTGGGCAAAGGTCTCCCAATAGTCTCCCTGCGGCAGTTTTGTCCACTTAATGAGAGCAATGCCACCAGGAAGCGACTTTTCCAAACGGCCCGTCCGACCACTTCCGGATCGTTCACTTGTCCTGGTTCCAACTGATGAGGAGCCAGGGGATGTCAGGGGCAACGACTCGCGCCTGCCGCCCACGCGCACAGTTACGCTGGCGTAAACCGGCTTCCGCACCTGGCGCGCCAACGTTTCTGCGCCGTGGAACCAGCCGGCTTGTCGGCTTCAGTCGCCCAGCCCGGCCTGCTCTTAGTCAACGCCGGTGATATCGTGCTCGCCCTGTGTCGAGGATGGACTCGGGGGCCAAGCCTAGTTCTCGCCAGACTGTCCCGGGGCGAGACCAAGGCCTTCCCCAAGCAGGATCAAGCGATAGCTCTGTGGTTCGATGGATAGAAACGCGCGGCCGTCGGGCTGCAAGGCGAGGGGCTTGTCGAACATGGCGTCCGTCAGCGCAGTATGTGGCGGCTGCCTGAGCAGGTCGTACGAAAATCGCACTGAGCCCTCCCAGGGCGTTGTCGCTAAGTTTGCTATTACCACAAGCGCGCGCTTGACGGCGGGATTGACCCAGGCACTTGCCAGAGGGCCGGGCGGGTCACATGCCGCCGGCGGCCTGTCGCTCCAGTATCCCACAAAATCCGCGCCCCTCATATCATCCATCAGCCGCTTGAGCCGTACCCAGGGCTCCGCGTCTCTGGCATATCCAAGGTCGCGAGCGTGGTATCGGACCACTCCGCCGCCAACGTCGCGAGGAAGGTCGTGCAGCAGGAACATGCCCTGCATCTCGTTGGGCGTCACGGGCAGGTTCAGCCAGCCCGGCCATAAGCCAATGGTAGCAACGCCGTTTAGATGCGTCATGAAAAAGGCTCTGAACTCGCCCGGACTGGCGATTTCCAGGACTGTCTTGCCCTTGTTGTAGTGCATTTCGCCGTTGACGTGCTGGTCGCAGAAGGCGCCGATGCAGTAGAGCTGCTGCCTGCTGTAATGATTGCGCACGGCGGCACGTCTCGGGGCCTCGACGTGGGTGTATACGTAGAGCCGTTCCATGAATTCGCGGATGCTCCAGATGGGATAAGTGCCGCGCGTGCGGCCGCGGGCGCCGGTCCATGAAAAGCCGTCGAGCTGGTTGAACAGGAGCTGAGGAAGGGTCGTCCCGTCGAGGTAGATACCGTCGAGACCTGTGTGCTCGATAGTGTACTTGGCACCGGCCAGCCACCAGTCGGCAAAAATGCTCGCGGGATTGTGCAGAAAGCAACCCAAGCCGATATTCGTGACCGGCTCGGCGAGCATCTCCCGGCCGTAGGTGTCGAAGTCGGGGATGTTTGCACACACGCCCCAGCCTGCGTAGGGAAGGACCAGGAAACCTTCCTGGTGGGCGCGCTCGACGAAGGCCCGGACAGCCTGCTCGCACTTGGGGTCATATATGCGTGGGCATCCAAAGTAGTCGTCGTGGTTCATGTAAATGAAAAGGTGGGTAATGCCGGCGGCACGATAGGCTTCGAAGAACTCGCGGCGGCGCTGCTCATCGCGGTTAATGGCTTCGGCGGCTGGATGGCCCTCAGCGGCTGTGATTATGCTCCGGCCGAAAGAGGCGTCCTTGACGGGCAGGAAGGTTATGCCGAAAGTTACCTGCCACGGCCTGGTCAATGCCAGGGGCTTGTCCACCATGGCCACGCGAAGGCATACCTCTTCCGGCCTGCGGACGAGGGAAACAACCTTCTCCTCGTCCACGTTGCTCCAGCCCCGGTCGCTCTCGCAGAACCATTGCACGCCGCGGTCCTCGGCGCCGAGCTGGCAAGCATAAGTGAAGGGTATGGCTCCGTCAGGATACTTGTTGAACCATTCCTCCACGGTTCCCGCGAAGCCACGGTCATCAGCCCGTGAGGGGTCGGTATAGAGGGCGTGATGGGTGGCAAGCCGGGCCCAGGCGGCGATTACGGGAATCTCTAAATGCAGACGCGGGAGAACAGCCCCCTTCGTGGCTGGCTGGACGGTGAGGTCGCAGCGCAAAGTGCCGTCATAATGCAACGCGCTGCGGAGCCGAAAGGAGAGCTTTTCCGCCGCGCCCGTGGCTTCTACCACCATCTCCCGTGGGTCTGTTTTCACCTGGCGGCTTTTCCAGCGCACCCGTAAGTCGCCGGTGTCGAAGCATATGGGTCTTGCAAGCAGCTCGGTGCCACGGGCCTCAACGGAGGCCGGCAGGCCATTGTCACCAAACCTTATCCTGCGCTGCCACAAGGATGCAGTCAGGGCAGCCGGCGCGCGGATTGGCTCAAAAGGAAAAGGCACGGCGCGGGTGCGACCGATATTGTTGCCGAACCAGTCCGGCACCGGCGGCCGACGGAGGCTCCCGGACGCGGTCATGCGCACCGCGCCGTCTCGCCCAAGCAGCCGCGCATGGATGTCTCCTGTGACTCCTGAGGGGAAATCCCTGGCGTCCAGGTAGCAGCGCACTACTTTGTCATCTGCCCTAAGAGGCACTCGCTGGCTTTGCACGGTTCTGCCCGACAGCAGCAATGACACCTCCAGCACGTCCCCGGGCTGGACTTCAACAAAATTCAGCGAGGCCTCGACGCCTATTTTGTTATGCTTGAGAAAGTGCGGCCGCAGGGCCAGGGAAATGCCGGGCTGTACCGAGTACGGGACCACTTGCATGTTGAGCTCTTCGCCCGTCTCTGCGTTGGTAAAGCGCCAGGCGACAATGTACTCGCCACTTTCTAAGGGCACTTCGAGGTTGAAGTACGCGGCGCCACCCGCCGGCACAAGAAACGTCTCCTCACGCTTGGCAACGAGGCGGAAATGTTCATTCAGCTCGGCGAGGTCAGGATCGCCCGTGTAAGGTCCGGCCTGCTGCCCGTCCGTGGTGGCCTGGCGCGCCTCGGCGCGTGTGCCGCCGGCCTGCTGCTCGTCCCTGGCGGCCTGGCGCCCTTCCCCTTGCGTGCCGCTGGGCTTCGTGCCAGACGCCGATTGCAACCACCTGTCCCAGACCTCGTATAAGGGTTTGGTTCCCAAGGGCCGGGGCAATGGTGCCTGATACAGCCAGCCCTGCCCGACAAGCGTAATGGCTTCAGGCTCCTGGTTATATAACACCTGTCGAAAGCCGGTGGTTAGCGGGCCATCGTCCGCCTTGGGGAGACGACCAAGGCCGTGAGGTCTGAGGATTGGCCCCTTGCCGACAAAAACTAGCTTGGCCAGTTTGTCCTCAGCCCTGTACCCGTCGGCACCGAGATTCCAGATGAGCGCCAGGTCGCAAGCTTTTTTCATTGGCGTGACCTGCTGATTCATCACATCGGCAAACCAGACGGCGCCAGGCTGTGGCTGCTCGGCCTCTGAGAACTGTGAGACAGGAATGGCCAGCTCGGCATGCCAGTTATCAAGCCCGGCGCATTGAGCCTTATAAACCCACTGGCCCGCCCATGTCGTATCGCCGCCAGAGCCATCAAGAGGGCCACGCATGTTGCTCCATGCGCCCGCCGAGTTGCCGCAAAACACATAATAGTGCCGGATTCCCTTTTGAGGACGCCCAGGCCACAGCACCAGCTCAAAACCGTCGTCCTTCCACCAGATGTGAGGATGCTGCCCGGGCTGAAAGAGAGCTTTTGGCATTGGGGACATGGCCGGGCGGTGAATCACCAGTCCCAGGTACACGTGCTTGTCATCGTAGCACCAGTAGGCGGTGACGGGGAGGTCCGACAGATTCCCCGTGTCCATGTCAATGAAGGCTGTCGCCCCGGAAGCGTAATACCACTCTTTATAGTCCACGTACCCGTCAATCGTGGGCGGTGCGGGGTGGGCCTGCGGCACACATAGAACTGGCCTGCGCGACCAGTCTGACGGAATAAGAACGTCGGCGGCATGCCCTCTTGGTGGAAGCCACAAAGCGCACAGGGTCAGCAAGCACAGCTCCGGACCCCGCCAGCCTTGCCCATGCCCCCGCCCTCCGGTGCGCGTGGGCGTGGCACCTCGCGTGAGCGCGGTACCTGGCGATGCCGCATAGCGTCGCATGGCGGGATGTCACCCGCGGCGGAATCAACGTGGTTGACCTGCAACCGGTAGCAATGCTAAGCCACCCTCGCCCAGAGGTGCAACAGCAACCTTGACATGACTTGGGGACATTCGGTCTTCTAAGGAGACTGTTGTAAAGGTTTCGGCAGTTTTTCGTGGAGGCGCTCCGAGACAAAAGGTGGGACGCAGAGCTTTATACATTTTTGTGGCCCTATATAAGCCAACACCGGGCCCTTTGACAGACCGCCAAGGTGATTCTCCTAGCCTTACTCCTTCCTGCCTGAAACAAAATCCTAAGTGAAGTGAATACTCCCACATGGCTGAGGCGCTTTGTGAGGAAAGTTACCCTCGCGCAGAAATGCAACAGTAGCGCAGGGAATGCACCGCTGGGGGGCCTGAGAGGGACCGCCCAGAGCGAGTGGCCCGGACCAGTGCGTGCGGATACGCGTTTCCACCCAGGGAGAGTGCGGTGTTACCGCGCCGAGGCCAAGTCTCAGCATACAGCAGGCGGACTGTGGCCTGGGAGGCTAGGTGCCGGGAGCAGCGGGAAGGCGAGAAAGTCGGCGTCGCGCCAGACCGCGGGCCGTGCATCGTGCAGGAACTGACCGAGGACAAATTCCGCCGTCTCGCGGGCGGAAACTTTGTAAACATGCCGGCAGCCTCCCCAGCCACCAGTGCCGGCGACTGAAACCAGCAGGCTAGGAGCGACTGGCGAGGAACCATTCGCTGGCCAGAAGCAAGGTTTCATTTGGCCGGCATCCAGCGCCGGAGGCTGGTGTGCATCATGCTGAGCGGCCCAAGGAGGTACCCGCATGAGCTCTCTGATTGTCCCGGCCATAATTGTCATGACCGCGGCTGCGCAAGTCGAAGACGGACTGATGTTCCGCGCCTCCTTTGACGGTAGTCTGGAGAGCTACAGCCTGGCGGGCGCGGGCCAGCCGGTCAAAATCACCGGAGGCGCTGAGCCAACCTTTGCTCCCGGCAAGTATGGCCAGGCGCTTCTCTGCGGCCCTGAGCAAGCCCTAATACATTACCAGACCGCTGGCAACGTCATACCGGCCTCGGGGACCATCAGCATGTGGATTCAGCCTCTCAACTGGTCGCTCGACGACGGCAGCTTCCACGTGTTTTTCGAAAGCGGTGGAGAGAGTGCTTCCATGGGCTGGCTGCTTCTGTACAAGTACTACCAGAACGGCCTGATTTTGCTGCGGTACGCCGACGAGCGGGGGCATGTTGGGATGGCCAGTGTGCGGCCAGAGGGCTGGCAGCCCGGGCAATGGCACCACCTGGCCGGCACCTGGTCGCCTGAGGCGTCTCGCCTTTACGTAGACGGAGAACTGGTGGCCACCGCCCCAGCGCCAGTCGTTGCTGGGCGGTTGGGAGAAACCTTCGCACTTGGGGATAACGGCTGGCATGTCCCCCACCCGGGCGCGCAGACGCTGCTGGACGAGGTGCGCATCTATGCCTACCCCCTCACCGCTGAGCAGGTCCGGGCGCTGGCTGGCCGGGGTTTGCTGGGGGTGTGGCGCGGCATGGCGCCCGACGCCTGGCAGCTCCAACTGGCCGTGGGCCCACACGCGCAGGCCACGCGGGCAGTTTTCCAGGTGTTTCCACTCGCCGAAGGGCCAGCGCTAAAGACGGTCGAGGCGCCAGTCGAACAGGGTACGGCTAAGGGCCAGATTGCGGTTGCAGACCTTCCTGCGGGTAAGTACCGCGTCGCCGCAAGGGCTTTGGATGCTGCAGGCCAGGTTTTGGCTCAAGCCGATACAGAGGTGACCAAATTGGAGCAGGAGCGAGTGGTACTGGAGAACTCCCACCTGCGCATTATTTTCGACGCCGCCACGGGCGGCGTGCTTAGCATTGACGCACCGCAGCTTGGGTTTGGCTGCCGGGCTGAAGCTATACCGCCACCGCTATTGACTCTTCACACGATCAGCTTTGCAAAGCACGCACGCTTCTATCAGCCGACAGATGTGACGGAGATAACCCCGCAGGCGGAGAGCCTGCGCAACCTCACGGTGAAACGCACCGCCGAAGGACGGCGGCTTGTGGCGGAGTACGCCTTCGCGCCGTCGGTGAAGGTCCTCCTGACCGCCGACCTGGCTGAGGGGGATACCGCCGCGCGGCTGCGGCTTCGGGTAGCCAACGACCAGCCACTGAAGCCCTCCGAGGCCATCCGGGTCCCCCAGGTGACGTTTCCCAACCTTGGCGGCCTGCGCATTGGCGCCCAAGCCGAAGACGACGTCCTGGCCACAGGGTTTGTCCAGGGCGAGACGCTGGCCAATCCGGCGGCTCATCTTCCACTCCAGCGCGTGGTCCAGTACCCGGGGACAGCGTGCGTGCCGTGGCAGGACCTTTATGACGCCGACGGCGGGGTGTGCCTGATACCGCAAAGTGACGGCACGTGCCAGCTCGAAATTCTGGCCGGCGCACGAGAGGGCCTGGTAGACCTGGGCAACCGATGGTGGACGCTGCTTGAGCCAGGGGAGTCCTGGGAGTCGCCGGTCATTGAGCTTGGCGTGCACTCCGGTGCATGGCATGCCACCGCCGAGCGGTTCCGCGAATGGGCTCTGCGTGCCACCCCGCCACGCGAGCAGCCGCCGTGGCTGGACCGATGCGACGGCTGGCTGGGCATGGGCGGCCCGGCGTATAACTTCCGCGACCTGCCCAGGCTGCTGGAAGCAGCAAAGTACTACGGCTTCTTCTACCTGCAGCTCTGGGCGCAGATGATCCTCGGCTACCAGTACTACTGCTGGTTCTATCCCAATCCCGATCTGGGCACCGAAGAGGAGCTAAAACAGGCGATTGCCCAAGTCCATGCCAATGGGGGTGTTATCGGGTTCTACAGCAACGTAATCTGTTTCGATGCCGCCATTGACCGGAATCCAGAGCTTGAGGAGAAACTGGCTCAGCACGGGCTTAAGGACCTGCCCATGCGGCCGAGTTTCTGGAAGGAAGCTGCGCGCAGTGTGTACGTGGGGCCGAGCGGTAGTTACGGCCGCAGCGAAGTTGGCTACCTGGACGGCTACTGGGCCATGGACCCGTGCTCAGAGTGGTGGCGCGATTACCTCGCTGCCTGGATAAAGCGCTGGCATGAGGAATACGGGGCCGACATATGGTATCTGGACAGTTTTCCAGTGCACGGCTACGGGCTGGGGCCTGCGTCGTACGCGCTGCATCTTGACCACCCCCAGAGCCTGGGCGCCGGCCAGATTGGCCTGCTCAAGCGCATCCGCGAGGACTTCAGCGGCCCGCTGCTGTATGAGGGCGTGGCCTGCGCTGCCTTTATGCCTTATACCAACTGGTGCCTGGGCACGGAGTTTTCCTTTGGCTCCGGCACCTGGTCGCGGCCCGAAATCTTCGTCTACAGTTTCGGCGATGTCTATCCCGTGTTTTCGGGCACGTGCAACACCTGGAAGGGCATCGGCAACATTTGGCCTGACCTTCAGCCCCCACGCCAAGAGGACGCGATGAACTTCGTGTTTCTCATCGGCGAGCGCTTTGACACGCTGGGCCTGTATCCGCTCAACACGCAGTCAGAGTTTGGCGAGCACGTAAGGCGGCTGGTGGCCCTGCGGCGCAAGATTGCGGATATAGTCTACCTTGGGCGGATGCGGGATGTTCTCGGCATCGCGGGCATGCCGGAGAAGGTTGAAGCGAGGTTGTTTGTGCGCCCTGGCGTCGGAGCAGCGATAACCATTGTGGACCGTCGGCCGGAACGCTCCCGGTGGAACCTGATGCTTCGGCCCAGGTCCCTGCCTGCCAGCGACGCGGAGACCATCGCCAACGCCAGGTCTGCGCAGTTGCTTCTGCTGGATGGCAGCGAGAAAGCGCTGGAGCTACGGCGCGACGGAGAAGCCCTGGTCATCACGATTGACCCGGCGGTAGAAGTTGGCGCCGTAGTCCTGGCCCAACCGTGACCACACGGCACGACGGCCTGGGACCATTAGGTTTTCTGAGCATACTGTTTGCGCCTGACCGGTGGGGCGATAAAAACTTCCCCGCGTGCCCGTTACAGGGCGGCAACGCTCTGAAAAGGGGCTCCCGAGCCCCTTTGTAAACTTTTCGCTCCTGTTCCAGCCGACTGTGATGTGCCACGGGCTTTGAGCACCACCGCATCCACTCCCGACTCTTTCAGCCGCTTCTGCGGTCGCAGCCGGGTGCCAAGCGCCGATGGGTCAGTGGCCGAATCAAAACCTGAGACAATCGAATACTGCCTGACGGCCCGCTGCTTGCCCGACCCTGAGCCAAGTACAGCTATCCTACGGACCAGGAGAACCATTTCGGGGCGAGCTGGCGAAGGGCCAGCTAAGAGCAGCCGAAGGTCTTCTTCAGCAGACACTTATAGCCTGACTGACTCCGGCGCGACCTGGACCGTTTTATTGCGCGGCCAAAGATAAGCCCGTGGTTCACAGCCCAACACAAGAGTTTGGTTCGCAGCTCATGACCAGGGGTCTTTGTGGCCACAACGCTCCCGCCGCCGGGGAAAAGAAAACATACACGGTTTCCTCAATGTCGCTTCATGGCCTGGTTTGCCGCTTGAGCACCCTGGCAATCGCGTCCAGCCGCGCCGTCCCCTCGGCATGCGTAGGTACCAGCCAGCCACCCTCGTCAGACTCGTTCCATGCATAGATAAGAACCGTGCGCGCGGGCGCAGCTTCCGGGTTGGCGTCCACCCACTCGATGGCATTCCGCACGTTTTCGGCTAACTCCTGTGGCGTTGGCTGGACATACCACGGCCCGCGGGCCGGGGACTTGTAGATTTCTTCAAAACGCCTGGGGTCGCGCCAGCGCGGCCGATGGTCCCAGCCGGCCATCACCAGCGGCACTACCTGCTTGCCTGTCGCACGGCACGTCTCCCAAAAACGACGGGCACCCTCCGCCAGGGCCGCATAAGGATATTCCGCATTCCCGTCGCCAAAACGTATCATCGCATAAGCGCCAATCGCATCGAAGCCAGCCTGGTCAACATAGCGGGCGCCCGTTTCGGCATTCCACACCTGAGCAACAATGTAGGGCAGGCCCGTGCCTGCGGCTATCGCCTTGTCACGGATAGTCTCCAGGCCACGGCGGGCCTGTTCTTCGCCGCCGAAATACTCAATGAGCTGCTCAACGTAATAAATGAAAAGAAGCGGTCTGTCGCCCAGGACTTTCTGGTAAGCAGGGTCAGCAAAATATCGCGCCAGAGCCTCGGCAGCCCGCCAGTATTCATCCTTCGGTCCCCACCAGCCCTGGGCCATCAGGATGAAGCAGAAATGCACATCGTTCTTGCGCTGACTTGCAAGATGCAGGCGGACGGCGTAGTTTTCCGGAGGACTGGAAAGATCCCAGGGTAGATGAAAACAGTAGGCCCAGAAATCCAGGCCAGCCGCACTGGCGTAAGCAATCTCCTGGTCCATGACCTCCTGGCGCGCAGCGTCTATCTCGACCGCGTCTTCGCCGACCTGGCGGCCATAGAAAGGCAGGCGGTCGCGCCATTGTCGAGGACCAAGATTTAGCTCCCATTCCGACCCGCGCGTCCAGGCGTCCCAGCGGATAGCCCCTACTATCGGGTGCTGGGCAAGGGCCTCACTGCGGCACGGAAACGCCAAAAGGCACGCCCAAAGGCAACCTTCCAGAGCCCTCCTCATGACCACACCCGGCCCATTCCGCATTTCAATGGTCTGCGCCGAGAACACGCACATGCAACAGCACGACTTCTTTGACAGCGAGAGGCCAAGTCCACAGCAGGAAAGGTGAGGCCAGCCCGCCAGACCTTCAACTCGTCGCGCACGTGGTGTTCTGGTGGAAACCCCCTGAAAAGGGTTATCCCCCAGACCCCCTTCCCAAACTTTCTCGTGCTGCTACCGCCGCACGCAGACATTCTCGACGCAGGGGTTGCGCTACCGTGGTGCGCGTGCCCACGCCCATTTCCGGCGCTGGCTACCACGGGAGAAACTCAATCCCACCCGGAACGACCCGAAAACGCAAGGCCCGGATCGCAGAGC
>JANZZA010000330.1 GCA_026419655.1 Armatimonadota bacterium
TGCGCGACAGTTATTTTGCTTTGAAGGAGGGGTCCGCATGCAGTCTCAAGAGCAGGACAAAGAGTATGTTTTGGATCAGGCCAAGCGCATGGGTGTAAAGTTTGTTCGCTTGTGGTTCACGGACATTCTCGGATTCCTGAAGGGCTTTGCCATTACAGTCGAAGAGCTTGAGGACGCTCTCGAAAACGGGATGGGGTTTGACGGCAGCTCCATCCAGGGCTACGCACGGATTGACGAAAGCGACATGGTCGCCATGCCTGACCCTTCCACCTTCGTCATCTTGCCGTGGCGCCCCAAGGGTGAAGCCGCAGTCGCCCGTATGTTCTGCGACATCCTCACGCCAGAGGGTAAGCCGTACCATTCCGACCCGCGCTACGTACTCAAGAGAAACCTGCAGCGCGCTGCCGACATGGGCTTTACTTACTATGTTGGCCCAGAGCTGGAGTACTTTTACTTCAAGGACTCCACCGCGCCGGAAGTTCTGGACCGCGGCGGTTACTTCGACCTCATACCGCGCGATGAGGCGGTGGACCTTCGCCGTGAGACCGTTCTGATGCTTGAAGAGATGGGCATCCACGTGGAATACAGTCACCACGAGGTCGCGCCAAGCCAGCACGAAATAGACCTCCACTACGCCGACGCTCTTACTATGGCCGACTGGGCCATGACTCACCGCCTTGTGGTCAAGGAGGTTGCCATCCGCAACGGCGTCTATGCCACCTTCATGCCCAAGCCTATTTTCGGCGAGAATGGCAGTGGCATGCACACCCATATGTCTCTGTTCCGGGGAGACAAGAATGCTTTCTTCGACCCGGACGACCCTCTCCACCTGTCCGACGTTGCCTACAAGTTCATCGCAGGGCTTCTACGTCACGCCCGCGAGATCACTCTCGTCACGAACCAGTGGATTAACTCCTACAAGCGACTGGTGCCTGGCTACGAGGCGCCGGTGTATCTGAGCTGGGCGCGCCGGAATCGCTCGGACATGATTCGCGTGCCCGAATACCAGCCCGGTAAAGAGCGCGCCACCCGCATTGAGTACCGCGCCCCTGACCCGGCCTGCAATCCTTATCTGGCCTTCGCCGTGATGCTGGCCGCCGGTCTTGAAGGCATCGAGAAGGGCTATGAATGTCCGCCCCCGGTCGAGGAAAACGTGTACGAGATGAGCGAGGCACGCCGCAAGGAGCTGGGCATCGGCACCCTGCCAGACAGTCTTGAGGAAGCCATCGCGGAGTGCGAAAAGAGCGACGTGGTGCGCCGGGCCCTGGGCGACGAGGTCTTTTACAAGCTCCTAGACAACAAGCGACTGGAGTGGGACCGCTATCGCGTCCAGGTGCACCAGTGGGAGATTGACACCTATTTGCCGATTCTTTAAGCGGCTTCGCGTATCTTTCAGGTCCGGGCCGTCGAGAGGCGGTCCGGACCTGTTTACGCTTTGTGGCCATGACAGCTTACCCTGCCTTTCTGCCAAGAAAGCACGAGTGGCCTAAACAGTACGAAAGGGTCTGGCGAGAGAGGCTTAAGGATGCCCCTTTTCAAGAGGTTTCCGCGAAAAATGGTTGTCGAGAGAGGTGACACCTGCTAGCCCGGGCCTCACCACGCGTGGAATCCTAAGGTGACTGTTGCAAAACCTGGTGTCGGCCTCTCCAGACTCAGGAAAGTCCACAGGGCTGTGCTACGTGCCTTGTACCCCCGACTCTTTCTTACGGCGGGGAAAGCCACTTTTGCAACGGTCTCCTAAGAAAACTGAATACCTCGGCCGCCCAACCTCTTCTCGGCGTGCGTGCACCAAGCTGATACTGTTGCTCCGTCTACTGTCACGGTGCGGAGCTACCTTCTTCCGGGTTTTCTTGTCCAAGGTGATTCTCCGCGCCTTTCTCCTTCCTGCGTGATACCAAATCCCAACAAAACGGAATACTCCAGCCACGCGCTTCCTGCTTTCCATTGGCTAGACGGTGTAGTAGTATCTCTCCCCGCTGGCAGTAGGAACGTTTTTCGCTTTCGGAGGTACGTGCCGTGAACGTGTTGTTCATAGCGATAGACACTCTCCGTGCCGACAGGCTTAGTTGCTATGGCCATTTCAACTATACCTCGCCGCACTTGGACCGGTTGGCGGAGCAAGGCGTGGTATTCGATAACTTTTTCGCGCCGCACATACCGACGCACCCAGGGTACACGACTCTTTTCACAGGGCGAGACGTGTGGGCGCACCAGATTGTTTCCCAAGGCGCTGCCCGCGAACTGGACCCGAACATACCTATGCTGCCCGAAGTCCTCAAGCGCCACGGCTATTTTACGGTGGCTGCTGACAATCTTGGCCGCTGGTTTCGACGAGGCTTTGACCTGTATGAGGGCTACATGTGGCGCCGCGATACGGCGGCCGGGTGGAACAAGGCGGAAGCTGTCAACGAGACCGCTTTCCGTCTGCTGGAGGCCTGCGCGGCCCAGGATAAGCCCTGGTTTGCCTATGTCCACTACTGGGACCCTCATACGCCCTACCTTCCGCCGCCACCCTTTGACCGGATGTTTTACTACGGCGACGAAAAGGCCCCGGCCAATACCAGCATGGATCCCGTGTGGCAGCTTGAGGCTTTCAAGTACTATTTCATGGAATGGATGCCCGGCGTCACCGACATCAAGTTCCCCTGCATGCAGTACGACGCCGAGATAGCTTATTGCGACACTTGCCTTGAGGCTCTCTTCACGTGCATGAGAACACTGGGCCTCGATCGCGACACGCTCATAGTCGTCACTTCCGACCACGGTGAGGAATTGGACGAGCATGGCCTCTGGTTCGACCACCACGGCTTATACGACACCAATTTACACATCCCGCTCATTATGGCTCACCCCGACTTACCTAAAGGAAAGCGCATCTCCGCCTGGGCACGGCATCAAGATGTAGCACCGACGCTGCTGGAGCTTTTGGGATTTGGCAGCGATGCCGCCGAGGCCAGCATGGACGGCACCAGCCTTGTGCCCTGGATTTCCGGGGCCCGTGGCGACGACGTGGCCCCGGCACTTTTCTGCACGGAGTGCACCTGGACCCGCCGCTGGTGCGTCAAGACGCGCCAGTGGCACTATATCGAGAGCGCTGAACCAGACCCCTTCGGCAAGCCCGACCAGGAGCTTTACGACCTGACGGTTGACCCTGGCCAGCTAAGAAACGTCGCGCCGGACCGGCCCGACGTGGCGCAGCAAATGCAGGCCATGCTCCGCGGCCACATCCAGGCCCGAACAGCGGCTACGGGCAACCCGGACCCTGTCGAGACGGGGCACATAACCCTGCGTCAGGTCGGCAACGTTAACGTCGCCATCCCGACCAACCAGGTACTGGAGCCCGGACAACAAAACAATCCCGGCCACAACGAGGACTTCTGGGAAGACCCAACCTCCCGCCGCCTCTTCGGCATGGGTTATCTTTAGGTGGTCCTGGCAGTACGGGTAGGAGAGAGGGAGTGTCGAGGTAGACATAACTGACGACGAGTGTGGTCACCATGACTAAAGGCTACCTGAGGACCACCTGGTTGCTGGCATGCTTCTTCCTGACGAGCCTTGCTTTGTGCCAGGAAGCGGTTACTCTGCGGTACGCCTGGGTGCCCGGCACCAGCCTTTCTTGGACGCTAGAGATGAAAGCTTCCGGCTCTGGCGCCCTGACGACGCCGCAGGGTACCACCGAGATGCCCATGAATGTTAACGTTTCGATGCCGCTTTTCCTGGATGTACTGGAGGTCCCTGGCGAGGGTATTGCTAAGGTGCGCCTCAGCCTCGGATTAATCGTTACTGAAATTTCTACGCCTATGGGCGACGTGATACGTACAGAGACGGACCTCAAGACCGGCCGGGTCACGACACGACTCCGCGAGGCCGTTGAAGTGACTGAGCTTCCCGAGGCCGCCCGGGGCTTGGTGGTGAATTCGGTGGAAATGGTGCTTGATAGCCGCGGCCAGGTAAAGGAGCTGCGCTTGCCGGACGAGGTGCGAGCGGCCATGAGCCGAGCCATGCAGGGGTTGACCGCAGGCGCGGGCGACCTGTCGCAGTGGGTTGGCTGGCTTGCGCCAATTCTTCCCGAGGGGCCAGTCGCACCGGGGGCCAC
>JANZZA010000346.1 GCA_026419655.1 Armatimonadota bacterium
CTGGTCCCACCCTGTCAGGCGAGGTGAGGCCCGTTGACCAGTCTGCTGGCACTCCTCACGATGACAATAGCCTCTCCCCCATTGCCCAGGGACATGCTCGAGTCACCCTTCGGGATAGCGAATCCGTGGGCTGAGGTTGGAGCGGAGGGAATGGGCGCCGTTTGGTGCCGGTGCGGTGGTGGAGCCACTTCCCTGGGCGATTGGCCAAGCATCCAGCCACTCGCGGGAGTTTTCCGCTGGGACGCAGCGGATGGAGAGCTGGATGTCTATGACAAAGAGCGCCTGGTGCCGTGCCCGATACTTTCGTATACGCCGGAATGGGCTTCCCGCGCACCCGGGGTAAGGGATGCCCATACCCGCCCGCCGCTGAGTCTTCGCGATTATTTTCGGTTCTGCCGTGAGACAGCGAAGCGCTATGCTGGCCGCGTCTGGTACTGGGAAATCTGGAACGAGCCAAACATTGGCTTCTTCGAGGGTACCATTGCCGATTATTCTGACCTCCTGAAGGCCGGCGCGCTGGGCGTTCTGGCTGGCAACCCCGAAGCCTATGTCATCTTCGGTGGCATGGCCGGCGTTGACCAACCCTTCCTTGACCTGTGCTATCAGCATGGCGTGGCGGACTACTTCGACATAATGGCCGCCCATCCGTATCAGTGGGGAACGACCTTTAACGACGGCTGGTTTTTCGACAAGCTCGAGACCCTGCGGGCCACTATGGATGCTTGGGCAGACCTGCCGAAACCCATCTGGCTGAACGAAGTAGGCTGGTCTACAGGCGACCCAGGCATAACAGAAGAAATCCAGGCGCGGCTTCTTGTGCAGTGTTTCGTCAGCGCAATAGCCCGGCGCGACTTGGGCATCGAGCGAGTATTCTGGTACTGCGTCAAGGACTGGGGCGGCCCCGGCCACGGCGTCTATGGCGATGATGGCCGCAAGAAACCAGCCTGGTATGCCTACCGCACTATGGTGCATAGCTTGTCGGGCCGCACGTGCCTCGGTCCCGTCAAAGTGCCAGACCCCGCGCGGGCGTATGCCTTCGGCAACGATGGTGCGACAGCGGTGGTGGTGATATGGTCGGCGGACCTGGAATCCCACGAAATACTGCTGCCGCTGGGGGCCGAGCCAGTGCGCATGTGGGACATGATGGGCAATCGTCTGGAACCTGGCCGGTACACGGAGGGGCAACTTGCGCTCCTAGCTCGCCCCGAGCCGACTTACCTCGAAGTCCCGAAGCAATCCCTGCGCCAGGTCGAGCCCATGAAGCCGCTGAGCATTGCGCTGCCCGACCCGAAAAGAAGGCCAAGAGGCTGGCTGAGCCTGTTTCCTCAGCCCGGATGTGAGATGCCCTGGCTGTGGCGGGGCAACACCGTATCCCTTTCGGGACGGCTGGTGAACACCAGCGACGAGACCGGGCGCGGGCAGGTGGTGGCCATCCTGGCGACCGACAAAGGACAAGAGCTTGCGCGAGCGCAAACTGCCGTGGCTGCAGAACCCCTCACCGACGTGCGCTTCGCAATCAACGTGACCTGCCCGGCTAACGCGCCCGACGAAGCAACCCTTACGGTGAAGGCGGAGCTGGCTACCCTCAAACTGCCTCCACTCCGACTGCACGTCCTTGTTGGGGACGGGCCGACCGTCAACTTTCTCGCTAACAGCCACCTGGAGCGCAATCTGTATCTCCAGCCCGAATCGCAAAGCGGATGCTCCGAGTCAGTACGATTTGGCACCAAATGGGTCTATCGGCTGGCGGTGCCA
>JANZZA010000373.1 GCA_026419655.1 Armatimonadota bacterium
GGTCTTTCCGCGACCACGGCTACGACGTGCGCCAGAGAATGGCGCTGCTGGAGCTTGAAGCGCATCTCCCGTATATCCACCGCATGTGGGGCTACAACTACCGCATGACCGAAATGCAGTCGGCCATCGGGCTAGAGGCGCTGAAGATTATTGACACATGGAACCTGCCCAACCGGCGCCGCAACGCCAAAATCCTCGACGAAGCCCTCAAGGACGAGCCGTATATCTGGCGCCTGCCCCTCGATACTCCAGAGAGACAAAACGCCTACTGGCTGTACCCGATTATTCTCGACACGGACGTACTGAAGGTAGACGGGCGGGGGTTCTATAAGGCGCTGGCGGCGGAAGGAGTGCCTGCAGGTCCGGTTTTGTGGCCGCAGTGCTACAAAGAGGATGCCTACCAGTACCACAACAGCCCAAGCCACATGAAATATCCCTTCCGCGACCCAAATACGCGCCCAGAAGCCGTGAATTATACGCATGAGTTCTGCGAGAATGCAGCCTGGGTCGAGGAGCGGACGTTTTTCACCTGCGTGCATCCCACCTACGAGCCGCGGCATATGGAGATGATTGCCGAGGCAATCAAGAAGGTTGGAAGAGCATACATGAGATAGTGCCTATAGCGGGAAAACTGCTTGGTTGTCCGGAGGTGAATTTTTGGCAGCACAGGCAAAGGTCAGGAAACCTCACAAACTGCCCTGGGGGAAACCCTTTGGAAAGGGTTCTCCCCCAGGCCCCCTTCCCAAACTTTTTTGCGTTGTTTCCACCACACCCCGCGCTACCCAGCGGACGTTTTCTGTTCCCACGCCCAACCTGGCCTGGCGTGTGACGGAGCTCGCCGAGTTGTACAGTCGGCTCCGACTGCCCTGGCTCTTGCACCCGAAATCCTTGGCAAATCGCATATCCTGGACGGCAGGGACGGACGTTGAGAAGCCCTGACGAACGAAAAGTCCCGGCATGGAAGGCACTGTTGGCGCATATCGCGCTGATTGCGCTGAGCGCGGTGTTTTTGCTGCCGCTGGTATGGCTGCTGACAAGCTCGCTCAAGACGGACGCGCAGATACTCAAGTTCCCCCCCGAGTGGATACCTTCGCCGCTGACCTTTGAAAATTATCCCAAGGGCCTGGCCTTCATCCCCTTCTGGCGCTACCTTTTCAACACGACAGTCATCTGCGCGTTTACGGTGACCGGTACGCTTCTTTCCTGCTCCCTGGTGGCTTATGGGCTATCCCGGATACGCTGGCGGGGCCGGGATGCGCTGTTCTACATAATCCTGAGCACCATGATGCTGCCCTTCCAGGTGACTATGGTGCCGGTTTTCGTCATGTTTGCGCGGCTGGGCTGGGTGGATACTTTTCTGCCCCTCGTAGTGCCGCATTTCTTCGGCAGCGCCTTTTACATCTTCCTCATGCGCCAGTTCTTCCTCACAATCCCCTACGAGCTATCGGAAGCGGCGCGGATAGATGGCTGCGGCGAGTGGGACATTTACCGGCGGATAGTGCTGCCGCTTAGCAAGCCTGTTCTGGCGACGGTGGGATTATTCTCCTTCCTCGGGGCGTGGAACGACTATCTGGGGCCACTGATATATCTCTCGGACGAGCAGAAATACACCCTCTCCCTGGGTCTGGCTAGCTTCTCCAGCCAGTACGGGTCATATCCGGGCATGTTGATGGCCGTGACCACAGTCATCACGGTGCCCATCATCGTGCTATTCTTCTTCGCCCAGCGCACCTTTATCCAGGGAATATCGCTCACCGGAATAAAGGGATAGCGCAAGCCCGCGAGTGCTCAAAGGTCCGAAGACTCTGGCGAGACCAGCGCGGGGACCCGGCACAATCTTTCTAAAACCCACCCCCGGGGCGAACCCTTTGGAGACTGTTGCAGAAGTCGCTTTACGGCTTCCCAGGCGCAGGTGCAGGCAAAAGGTCGCCGACACGGCGCTGTACGCTTGCCTCACTCAGGAGAAGCCAACGCCAGGTTTTTGCGATACGCCCCGGTGAAAAGGATTCTCCCTCAGCCTCCCTTCGCAAACTCCTTCTCCTGTTTATGGCACTGCACCGGAAACAAAGGATGCTATGAGATTGCCGCTTCTCTCCGAGAGAGACCGCTTTTGTCCCCGCTTCTAACAGTGGCCATAGAGGCGACCAGACAGGCACGGCCCGCGGTATCCGTTTGCCTCGTTTCCGCAAACCGGACCCATTGACGCCCCCTGACCGTTTCGAGACGGACCTTTTACGTGTACAATGGCTGCCGATGGCACGCGCCGAAAGCATGAAAATGCGCAAGGACCTGCTGTCCGTGGTATCTCTAGCGCAAGCGGGCGACGACGGAGCCTTCTGGCGGTCGAAAACCCCGCAGGAACGGCTACTTGCGACCGAACTTATGAGGCAGATTGTGTATGGCTACGACCCGGCTTCCGCCCGACTTCAGAGAGTTCTTGAGATTGCTCACCGCCAACGGGGTTAAGTATCTTGTGGTCGGCGGCTATGCGGTCTCTTATCACGGATATGCCCGGGCGACGGCGCACATGGACATTTGGGTGGCCGCGGACCAGGCCAACGCCGAAAAGCTTGTGGTTGCCCTCAAGGAATTTGGTTTCGATGTGCCAGAGCTTTCCCCAGACCTATTTCCACAGCCCGATATGGTCATTCGCCTGGGCGAGCCACCACTGCGTATCGAACTGCTGACGGATCTTCCGGGCTTAACCTTCGAAGTAGCTTTTCCTCGCCGAGTGGTGGACAACATTGATGGCGTGGAAGTGTCCCTCATCAGCCTGGTGGACCTGAAGACTAACAAGAAAGCGGCAGGGCGGCACAAGCACCTGGCCTGACTGGAGCAACTGCGGTGAGGCACGCACGCTAGCAGCTTCTGCCGCTGAAATGCGGCGCTGCGGAACTGCTGCTGGCGGGTCGCGGGGCCACGCAGCAGACAGCTCCAGAATGCCGCGCGCAAGGCAATAAGACAACTAGAAAATCTCGGACCGTGAATCTACTTTTCGTTGCGCTCTTTTTAGCCGGCATCTGTGAAGGGACGCCGCCTGACGGTTTCCCCACTAAGCCCGGGCCTCTCGTGTTGTGTCACGCCAAAGACCTCGCTGCAGACGCGCGAAGCCCGACAGTGGAATGGCTGGCGAGGTTTGAGCTGGTGGTCACCAATGGCTATGAACTTCCGGCGGCGGGAACTCTTCGCCGGCTGCGGCTAGCAGGCAGCCGGGTTTTCGGGTATTTCTGGGCAAATGGCTTCACCGCGCTGGAGGCCCACGTTTTCGCGATGCCCGATGGTTCCTGGCGCCGGGAGATACTCGAGAAACACCCGGAGTGGTTGCTTTCCACTGAGCCTCTTCCGGGGCCGCCCGGAACGAGCGACGCTTACTACTATGATTTGGCGCAACCGGAGGCGGCGCGCTTTCTGGCG
>JANZZA010000461.1 GCA_026419655.1 Armatimonadota bacterium
GTGGAATGGCACGACACCCTCGGCAAGCTCTGGGGCCGCCTGCGCCAAATCCGTGAACCCATGCGCTACGACGGCCCACGCACGCCCTACGCGCCGTATTTCATTGCCTCCTGGGTACAGGACCTGCCGGCCGTGGCTGCCTTCATCCGCGACCCTGCTACCGGCCTGCGCGTGTGGAGCGCCCGCCATGGCTATCCAGGCGATTTCGACTACCTCGAGTTTCACAAGAAACACATCCCGGGTGACCTCCGCTACTGGCGCGTCACCGATGCCAGCGGCGACCTGGCGTCAAAGGAAGTCTACGTGCCGGAATGGGCAGAAAACAAAGCTCGCGAGCACGCTGGCAACTTTCTATGGGTGGTCAAAGAGACCCTGCGCTGGGCGCCGCGTGACGGCCGCCGGCCGGTGCTCTGCGCGCCCTTCGACGCCGAGCTTTTCGGCCACTGGTGGCATGAAGGACCGCTGTTTCTTGAGCACGTCCTGCGCTGGATGCACCACGACCCCGACATCCACCTCGCCACCTGCTCGGAATATCTTGCCCAGTTCCCGCCGACCGAGGCCATCCAGCTCCCTGAAGGCTCCTGGGGAGCCGGTGGCGGTCACTGGGTTTGGGATAACGACCGGGTAGCCTGGACCTGGCCCAAAATCTGGGACGCTGAACTTGACTACCTGGCCCTGCTACGTGACCATGGCCTGGGCCACGACGCCCCTTCCCGCGCCCTTGTCACTCAAGCGGGCCGCGAGCTGCTTTTGCTCCAGGCCTCCGACTGGCAGTTCCTCATCACCACCGACGGCGCCCCCGACTACGCCTCCCAGCGCTTCGGCGCCCATCATGGCGACTTCAAGCGCCTCGCCCATACGGCCCGCCGGTATTGTAGGGGCGAGTGGGTCACACCCGAAGAATGGGAGCACCTCGGCGGCTGCCAGGACCGCGACCGTCTCTTCCCAGACCTCGACCCGCAGTGGTTTGCCCACGTGGACAGGCCGGCGCAGTAGCGTCCCCCGAGGGGTCACGGGGAAAAGAAAGGAAAACGATATACATCCGTCGGCCTTGAAAGCGCTCGCCGGCGGGGCACGGAGAGAAGTGCGAAGACATGTGCAACACAGGGCAGGGCCGCCTTCAAGGACCAAGCGGCCGAAACGCCACTCTAAAGAGAGGGTAGACGATGAGCGCCGTCTTACGGCTAATGTTTGTGCTAGGGGTCTTGGCTACGGCGCTGCCGGGCGCCGCGCGGACGAAATCCCTGGCGGAGTTTGACCGGGAGGCGCCCTGGCGGCCGCTGCCTTCGTACCTGGGCAATCCTGCGCA
>JANZZA010000462.1 GCA_026419655.1 Armatimonadota bacterium
CAACGAGGTCGTCGAGCAGGGCACGCCCGAAGGCGTCGAGATTGCCGCCATGCTGGCCGGCTACGTGCGCCAGCTCGACCCCACCAGGCCCGTCATCCAGGCCGCCCATCCCGGCACCAACCCCTGGGAGAACATGGATGCTAACTTTGCCCAGGTGGACGTGGCCGGATATAACTACAAGGAAGACCGCTATGGCCCCGACCACCAGCGCGTCCCCGACCGCGTCATCATCGGCACAGAAAGCTTCCCCGGCCGCTGTTTCGAGGCAGTGACGGCCACCCTCGACATGCCCTGGGTCGCCGGGGATTTCGTCTGGACAGCCCTCGACTACCTCGGCGAATCGGCGATAGGGCATACCTCTTACGACGGCGAGGCACCCCAGTTTCAGACCTGGCCGTGGACGACGGCTAACTGTGGCGACCTTGGCCTTTGCGGTTTCCGGCGGCCGCCGTCTTACTATCGGGAAATCTGCTGGCAGCTCCGGCCCATGGTGGCGTGTTTCGTGCAGGCGCCCCTGCCGCCAGGAAAGACTGCCGAGCACGTCTTCGGCTGGGGCTGGCCGGATGAGCGTCCATCCTGGACCTGGCCCGGCCACGAGGACAAGCCGCTAACAGTGCGCGTGTATTCTTCCTGCCCGCGCGTGCGGCTCCTTCTCAACGGCCGCGGCCTGGGCGAGCGAGAAACCAGCCGCGCCACGCGCTTCACGGCTGTTTACGAGGTGCCTTACGAGCCGGGCGTGCTTGTAGCCGTGGGGCTCAACGACGGTGGAGAAGAAGTGAGCCGCTGGGAACTGAAAACCGCCAGCGAGCCTGCCCAACTCCGCCTGGCACCAGACAGGGCCACCATCAGGGCTGACGGCCAGGACCTCTTTTTCGTCACCGTGGAAATCCTCGACGCCGCTGGCAACCTTAATCCCAACGCCGACAACCTCGTGCGATTTGAGTTGACAGGGCCAGGCAGAATAATCGCTGTCGGCAATGGCGACCCGCGGAGCGTGGAGAGCTTCCAGCAGCTCCAGCGCAGGGCCTACCGCGGGCGGTGCCTGGTAGTGATAAAAGCTTCATGCCAACCGGGAGAAGTCGTGCTCCGCGCTGAGGCCGAAGGTCTAGCCGGCGCTGAGGCGAAAGTACAGTTAGCAATGCCCTTCTAGGACCGGCCTTGTCCTTGTCTCCAAAAGAGGTAAGACATGCAAGAAAGCGACGTACTGCAGCGGAAAGTCTTTATCATCAATGCGGCCCTGACAGGAATGTTGCCGCAAAAGACGGATACGCCGTACGTACCATTGACGCCGGAAGAAATAGCTGAGGACACAGCGGAGGTAGTTGAGGCGGGGGCTGCAATCGTCCATCTGCACCCCCGCGATGCTGAAGGAAATCCCTCATGCGACCCAGGGCTTTTCGGCGAGGTCATTGGTGCCGTCCGCGAACGCTGCCCGGATGTGATAATCTGCGGCACGTGCAGCGGCCGCCTGGAAA
>JANZZA010000475.1 GCA_026419655.1 Armatimonadota bacterium
TACTCGCGCCGTGAGATAAGATAGCCGTCGTCGCCCGTGAAGAGGCGCACGTGGGGGCGCAGGACTTGCAGGTCCAGGCGTGGACGCTCGACGCGATATTCCATTGTGGCATGGGCCTGTCTGAGGAATTCCACAGTGGCAGAGTCACGGGCGTCGGGCTCTTCGATTGGGGCGGGCTGGATTTTTTCCCAGCCGAGGCCGCGGCGCGTCACACGCAGGACGTAAAGCAGGCCCGCGCTCTCGTAGCCGAAGCTGGAATAGCGCTGCCTGTCGCCCCAGAGGACGGATAGGGGCCAGCCCCCTTCGCGCATTCGGCGCACGGCTTCTTGCATGAGCCGTGACATATAGCCGTGGCCGCGCTCTTCAGGAAGCGTGGCCACGCCGCCTATGCCACCACACTTAAATCGCGCCGGGCCAACCACCACGTCCATCTCAAAAATGCCTACGTGGGAGACTATCTGGCCGTTTTTCTCAATCACCAGGAGGGTTCTTGAGGCATCCTCGCCGGCGCAGCAACGGTCAGGGTAGGCACGCTCGAAGAAGCCCCGGCCATGGCCGTAACAGCGCTCAAGAAATCGCAGAAATTCTTCTCGTTCTTCAGGCTGCACGGTGCGTATAAGCTCGCCCATGGCGAGGTCTTCACCTCCGTCAGACAGATGCATTGCCCCTGGGGGCGAGTGTTGATAGCGTTTTCAGCAAGCATCCCCAAGAACGCTCTGACTGCGGTTTGGCTCGACGAAACTTTTTAAGCAGGCTTGCCTGCCAGATTTGGTTGGCGCACTTGTGCGCCCCTGCTTCCATTGCTTGTGGGGAAAATCCTTCTTTCTTGGCTGTCGTGGAGGTTGCGAGCAGGAAGTTCTTCCCCTGGCGCAGAAATGCAGCGGGCTGGCTGGAGACCTTGGTTGAAGAGTCCCCCGAGACAGAGAGGCTGCGGAGGTGCCACGATGGGAGAGCAGGTAGGCATCGGGATAGTGGGCTACGGACTTGCCGGGCGCTATTACCATGCGCCTTTCATACGCAGGTGCCCGGACATGCGCGTGGTGGCCATAATGGCCCGGTCGCCGGAGCGGGCTGAACACGCGCGGCAGGATTTCCCAGAGGCGGTTGTTTACGGGCAGTACGAGGATTTGCTGGCCGACAAAGCCGTTGAGCTGGTGGACATTGCCACGCCGCACGATACTCACGAAGCTCTGTGCATACAGGCCCTGGCGGCCGGCAAGCACGTCATCACGGACAAAATCATGGCGCCGGATGCGGCTGGTGCGGAACGGATGATTGAGGCCGCGCAGAAGGCCGACCGGGTGCTTACCGTGTACCAGAACCGGCGGTGGGACTGTGATTTTCTTACGGCGCGACGGGCGGTGAGTGAGGGCTTGCTGGGGGAAGTGTGGAGTGTGGAGGTGGCCGTGGACAACTATCGGGCGCCAACGGATGCCTGGCGGTGGCATCGGGCCAAGGGCGGCGGGCGGTTTCGCGACTGGGGCGCGCATCTTTTCGACCAGGCCCTGCTGTTTGCCGGTCAGGAGACGGCTGAGAACGTGCAGGTGTGGGCCGACTGGCAGTACCGGTTCCCGCAGACGGACGTGGAGACAGAGGTCATCACTCACCTAGTTTTACCCTCAGGTCTGCGGTATACCATCCACATGTCCACGCAGCAGCGGGTGGAGCGGCTGGAGCGCAGAGTCGTCGGGTCGAAGGCAACGCTGGTCATCAAGGGCATAGACCCCCAGGAGCGATGTGTCCGCGGACCGGACATGAAAGTGGTCTCCGGCACGGAAGAGGGAAAGCTTCCGCGCGAGAACGTGCAGTTTGAGAGCGATGACCAGGCGATAGGGGAGAGGCTGGTGGTGGAGCCGGGCAACTGGGTGGCTCTGTGGCAGAATCTGGCCGATGTTCTCCTGCGGGGCGCTGAGCTGGCCGTCAGGCCCGAACAGGTGCTGGAGTCTATCCGGCTGATTGACCGGGCGGCAGGATTTGACCCTGGCCCGCCCGAGTACTGAAGGCTCACTGCGGGCCGATGAGGGAAAGGTTCTGAGGGCGGCGGTGTTTCCTATCGGTGACCGTT
This sequence comes from Armatimonadota bacterium, assembly GCA_026419655.1. GTDB lineage: Bacteria > Armatimonadota > Zipacnadia > Zipacnadales > FEN-943 > JANZZA01. The sequence goes on from JANZZA010000475.1 coordinate 2,066, forward strand.
GCAAGAGGCTTTTTCCGCCTTCGAGGCCTCCTTCCAGGTAAAAACACAAGTGTGCATCCCTGTGCGCCCTCGTGCCACAAGATAGACGGAAGCGCGGTTTCGCAACAGTTACCATGGACAGACTGGCCGGTAGCCTTGAGCCACATAACTGGAAGGCTGCTGGGATGCTTTCCCCTAGTTAATGGGGTGGTGGGTGTCGTCTTCTTTTGGGAGCCTGCTACCCGCCTGTTTTGTTCCAGGCAAGGGGGCGGCGAGGACATCTGCTGACCGCTGACCAAACCCTTTATACGTCCTCCACGCGCACGCCTGCCCAGAGGGTTTGAGGCGCCGGGCTGGCCAGGGAGCCAGGAACAAGCACGTGAGGACTCTGTGTGTAAATCCACAAGGGAACTGTTGCAAAAACCTCGTGTCACGAGTGAATCACGCCCGTGTGGTGGAAGTTGCAGGTGTAAATCCGTGCAGCACCCGGACGGCGGCCGCGTCGAGGCAAGTTTTGCAACAACCACACAAGGACCGCCTGTCACGGAAACGAAGTAATAAGAAAATAATCAGCGGCAGTGGTGTTTGCATTGGCTAAAGTCTTAAGTCTGCCCCTATGATGGCCGATAGTTATAGTGACCAAGGCGGGAGTGGAAACGAGTGGTAAGCATTGCTCTCCAGCCAGCGCTCAGGGCGGAAGTGCACGTATCGCCGCAGCTGGTGACACAGAGCATACTGCTGGAACTGTCCCTGGAAGAACTCGAAGAGCGGATCGAAGAAGAGGCCGAGCGCAACCCAGCCCTTGTGGTCGTGCGTCAGAGCGAGCCCTCGTGGCGGGCTTGCGATTTCACGGTTGCTGGCGATGAGGCTGGCGCGAGCGACCTGGCGGACTGGGTAGCGGCTCCTTGCTCAGCGCGCGAGGACATCCTCGTAGAATTCCACCAAAGGGCCCCTAAACGCCTTCACCGGATGGCCGAGGCCATCATCTCCGCGCTTGACGACCGGGGATACTTTTGCGGCGACCTTAGTGACCTTGCTGCCGCTGTAGGATGTACTGCCGCGGACGCCGAGGATGCTCTCTACATCCTCCAGCGGCTCGACCCGCCAGGCCTCGGGGCGCGGTCGCTGGCAGAGTGTCTGGAGATACAAATCGAGTGCCTGGGTGAGCCTGTGCCGCCGGGGCTGGTCGAGTTTGTCCGCCAGTGTCTCCACGGCGGGCCAGCTCGCATGAGGCAACTGGCAAAAAAGGTCCTGGGGCTGTCGGAGCATCGCCTGGAGGCTTTGCTGGACTTTATCCGTACTCGTCTACGTCCTTACCCGGCCCACCTGCTAGATGGCGCCGGGTTTGCCGGCCAGGCCGGTGCGCCGCCGGCAATGCCGGATGTGGTACTGAGGCGGGTGGGGGAGCAGGTCATCGTGAGCGTGCCCCAGAGCGAGAGGCTGCGGCTGCGCCTGGACAGGCTTTACGAGCAGATGGAGGAGCAGCTTCGTCATCGCCGGGCCCTGGGCGAATCCGAGCGGCGCATCCGTGAAAACGTGCGAGCGGCGCGAGAGCTTATCCATCTCGTGGAGCGGCGAGGAGAGACCCTGGCACTGGTAGCAGAGGCTGTGGTGGCCCATCAACTGGAGTACTTCCTTACCGGCGACCCGCAACGGCTGAAGCCGCTGGACCAGAAGACCATCGCCCGGGCCACGGGCTTACATGAGAGTACGGTCTGCCGCACGCTGAAGAACAAGCACCTTCTACTGCCGGACGGGGCCTTGCTTCCCTTCGAGGTGCTTTTCGACGAGTCCCTGCCGGCCAAGGTGGAGCTCCATCGCCTGGTGGCAAACGAGACACCGTCGCGGCCATTTTCTGACGACGAGCTTGCGGTTTTGCTGGCCGAGCGCGGCTACCCCATGGCCCGGCGCACCGTTACGAAGTACCGGCTTCAGTTGTCTATCCCTGCGGCCCACGCTCGCAGGCGTGCTGCGGCGAAGCGCTCACACGCCAGCAGGGCGGCCTAGACCCGGCGCAATTGCCAGCGGCGCGGCGACGCCGGAACAAGTAAGGGCGCCAGTTCCGGGCTCTCCAGCTAGAAGCCAACCAGACGGTGCCTTACCTGCATTTGCCGCGCGGGTGCGTCTTTGCGGCGACCTGCGAGGGGACGCTTCCTGTGACTGTCGCGAAACCTGGCTCGGTAGAACCGCCAGCTCATGCACGGCACCGGTTTGCGCCCGTGTTACTGCGTGGGTGCGGCTCACTCTTGGGATGATGGTTTCGTGACAGTGACCTTTGGGCAAGGATGGAGCCGCGGTCCTCTTTTCGGACTCTCTCGTGTCCCTTGCATCACGCCTGCAGGAGGCCTTGCGGACCTAAAAATCGTTTCGGCACTTGACGGGCTGGCCGGTGCGCATGGACTCGATGGCGGCCCAGGCAAGGGCGACGGTCTTGGCGCCGTCCACGCCGTCAATCAGCGGCTGGCGGTCGTGGAGAACGCAGTCAATGAAATGAGCAAGCTCGCTGGCGACGGCTTTTGCCATCGGCGGCTTGGGCAGGCGCAGCCAGATGTGGCGGTTGACCTCACGCAGGCTCAGCAAAGCATAGTCCTGGGTATTGTCGCCGACGAGAGTGCCCTTGGTGCCCCAGACCTGGAGGTCAATGTTGTAGGGGCGCTGACAGCCGGAACTGTTGAGGATGCGGCCGACGGCGCCGGATTTGAACTTGACGTTAATGGTGATGAGGTCTTCCCACTGCTGCTGTGGGATGTTGTAGTGGTTGCCGTAGGCGTGGACTTCCTCCGCGTCGCCGCAAATCCAGCGGGCAAGGTCAATGGCATGGCAGCCCCCGCCGACCAGGGGGTGGCGCTTTTCCGGGTCGAAACGCCAGTTGCCCACGCCGCCAATCTCCTCGTAGTTGTGAAGGTAGCTGGTCTCGACGTAATAGACCTCGCCGAGGGTGCCGTCCTCGCTCCAGCGCTTGGCGTCTTCGAAGAAGCTATAGAAGCGGCAGACCTGAGCGACCATGAGCTTGCGGTCATTTCGGCGGGCGGCGGCAATCATTTCCTCACATTCCTCGACCGTGCGGGCCATGGGCTTCTCGACGATGACGTGCTTGCCAGCGTCGAGGAAGGCGCAGGTCATTTCGCGGTGGAAGTGGTCAGGAGTGCAGATGCTTGCGATGTCAATGTCCGGGCGGTCCAGGAGGTCGCGCCAGTCCGTCGTCGCGACCGGCACGTTATACTCGGCGGCACGGGCGTCGAGCAGGCCTTCGTCGGTGTCACACAAGGCTACCAGTTCAGCGTTGGGATGCTCGATGGCAGCCAGAAAATGAGCCTGGCCCATGTGCAGGCCGATGACGGCTACACCCAGTTTTTCTTCGGGCATAGTGTGTACGCCCCCTTGAGGACTTAAGAACGGTTCACGCTTTCTTTGGCTGGGGGCAAGGCCCCCGCAGAGCAACACCAGGTATTCTACTCGAAGCGAAAGGCTTCCTGCATTTTGGCGGCCACGAAACGGGCGATGGGAGAGTCGGGAGCTGTGCGGACGAAGTAGATGAGGTCTTCAGGCAGGTCCAGGTCAAGGGCGATGCCGGGACGCTCTACCACAGAGCAGGGCAGGTTCAAGCCGACAGCAGTGGAGAGATGGGCTGCGAAGCTGCCCGGCCCGACCACTTCGCCGAAGCTGTAGGGGAAATGCTCAGGCTCGTTGACGAGCATGACGTTGGTGGCGCGGTGGCGGCGGTCGGGGCCGAGGACGACGTGGGCGCACGCGCGCCAGGCTTGAACGACCGCTACCAAGTCGTCAGTGGTCAGAAGGGGCAGGTCGGAGCTGACGAAGAGCATGGCGGCATGGCCCAGGATGCAGGGGCTGCCAGCAGCGGCGGCGCAGTCCCGGCGCAGGCCGGCAAAGCCCCCCGGCAGCATTTTGACCTTGTAGTCGGCGGCCACGGGCGCCAGGTCGTCCGGAGCGCACAGAAAAATGGCCGAAGCATCTGACAGAGATGTGCACGCTTTCAGTACGTGCCGCAGCATCTGCAGAGTCAGAGCCATCCGGGCGTCACGCGACAACACTGCCCGCAGCCTTGTCTTGGCGGCAGACAGGGCCTTTTGGACCACCACGATGACCAGCTCACTGCGCTTGTCCGGAGTGGACATTGGCAAGTTTTTCGCTGCTCTATTCCGAAAACCTTGCCGCCGCCGGCAATATACCCGACTGGCGAGGCGCAGCGTCCCAAAGACGCGTCGCCCGTGGTGAGGCGATAACCAAGGACGATGTAAAGGCAGTCTGGGAGAGCTTCCTCTTCAAAGGGTTGCCTCCACAAAGGGAACCTTGATGACCTTTTACGGCTTAAGGGCGCTGGCAAAGGCAGAATTCTTGGGAGACCAATGCGAAAGTCTTTTTACCGTCTCCGAGACGCGGTCACCGGCAAAGGGAAAGGTGCCCGGTGTTGTGCACTTTCCGCACTCTGGGTGAGCCATAACCAGCTTTTGCAACAATCCCTGGGATAACTAAGCAGTCGTGGCCAGCGAAGTTTGTTGACGGGGCAGCGACGGGAGTGTAAACTGTTGGCGTCTTTTGACAATCAGAGGGGTGGCTCATCGAGAGGCCGCCAAAGGGAGGCCGTGCTCCTGGGGCGGCGCCAACCTGGCTGGCGCAGCTTACCCCCGCTGCGACAGCGATGGCAGGACGCGCTGAAGACCAGCCAAGGTGGCAAACCACGGGCGGCGCAAGCCGCAAGGATGAGACCCACGTGGGTGCACGTGAGCCATCCGTTGCGGATGGCTTTATTGTTTGTCGGCCAGGTCACGCTGGGCTCAGACTCGACCCACCCCGGTCATCAGGTCAGGAGAGTGATTCGTGTGGAGCTACGTGTCACGCAAGCACATTACGAACCGATCGAGCAGCGGCCCATCGAGATAGTCGAGCGCAAGGGGCTGGGGCACCCCGACACCATCTGCGACAGCGTGGCCGAAGAACTGAGCCGTGAGCTGTGCTGCTACTACTTGAGCCAGTTTGGGCAAGTGCTTCACCACAACGTGGATAAGGCGCTGCTGGTGGGGGGCAGGACTGAGGTGGGCTTTGGCGGTGGCGTGATACTCGAGCCGATGCGACTGATACTGTCGGGCCGGGCAACCTCCCAGGTCGACTCGAAGTATGTGCCCGTCGGTGCGCTGGCAATCAAGGCTGCAAGGGAGTGGCTGAGGGCCAATCTCCCGGACCTGCCCGATGAGGGCGTCATTGTGGATTACCACATAAAGCCCGGGTCGGCGGAGCTCATAAACGTCGTCGAGGGCAATACCGAAGTACCCCTGGCGAATGACACATCTCTGGGAGTGTCCCACGCGCCCCTTTCGGAGACGGAGCGCCTGGTGCTGGAGGCCGAGCGAGTGGTCCGTGAGGTGGGGCGGGTAGGTGCCGACGTTAAGATCATGGCGCTGCGGCATGACCACCAGGTGGAGCTAACCATCGCGGCGGCTCTTGTGGCTTCCCGGACGCCGAATGTGGAAGCCTATGAGGCAGCGCGGGCTGAGATCGTCGAGCGCGTGTCGGCTCTGTCGGAGATTATCACGGGGCGACGGATAATTCCGTGCGTGAACTGCGCCGACCAGCCGGAGAAAGAGTCCTACTACCTGACCGTAACGGGCACAAGCGCCGAGCACGGCGATGACGGGCAGGTGGGGAGGGGGAATCGTATCAACGGTCTTATTACTCCCTTCCGGCCGATGAGCATGGAAGCCGTGGCCGGCAAGAACCCGGTCAGTCACATTGGCAAGATTTATAACCGCATGGCGGAGATTATCGCCAACAGGATTGTGGAGCTTGTGCCGGGGGCTGAAGTGGCGTGCTATATGCTCTCCCAGATTGGCAAGCCCATCAATGACCCGATGATAGTGCATATAGAAGTCGCTGGCGTGGAGGCCGGGGCCGTGTCTGGTACAGCGACAGAAGTGGTGGAAGAAGTGCTGTCTCGGTGGCGAGAGATACAGGAGGAGTTTGTGCGCGGAGGTTGCAGGGTAGCTTGAAAGCGGGTCACAGCGGGGAAGAAGCCAACTGGGGGAGATGAAAATGAGCAGAGATGCTGTGGTAGTGCTGGGAGTGTTGCTGCTGTTGGTCGTGGGCTTGTGCTGTGGGCGGCAGCAGGCCGGTCCCACGGCACCGCCGAGTGTCCCGGCCCGGCCACCTGGACCGCAGGCAGGAGGCCCCAGCGTGCCCTCTGGTGAGGCAAGCGCGAAGGTGATGGAGCTGACTGATGCAGATTTCGCCAGCAAGATACTGGCTGCCGACAAGCCTGCGATGGTGGACTTTTGGGCGGAGTGGTGCGGGCCGTGCCGGGAACAGGCGCCCATCGTCGAGGCCGTAGCTGCCAAGTACGCAGGCAAGATTATTGTCGGCAAGCTGAACGTGGATGAGCAGCCCGAGACCGCTAAGAAGTACAAGATAGACGCCATCCCGACGCTGGTCTTCTTTAAGGGCGGCAAGGAAGTAGGCCGCGTTGTCGGACTGACACGGGAAGGCGAGCTTTCAGGCAAGATAGAGAAGGCATTGCTTGGGAAATAATCAGGCGCGGCCCTTTCTGTTTTGACTACCTCGGAGCCGTAGTGCAGGCCGGCGCGGGGTTCACAAGAGCGTGGAAAGGGTTTCCTCCGAGAAGTCCTTTCAAAAGAGGCTGCCGCCGACCCTCTCGCAAAGCCTTTTCACGGTGCTTTCGCTAATGACACCGGAAGGCTTTGGCCTTCGTGCTCGACGTTACGGCCAATCCCCACGGCTTTCGCTTGTTGCTTCCGCCACGCACGCCGCCTGCAGCCACCGCCGGGTGTCAAAACGCTTCGGCTTCAACCGCGCGGCGGAAGATGGCCTCAACCATCGCCAGGTCGCCGACGGAGTCCGCGCCCGAGGAGAGGGGTTGGCAGCCAGCGCGCACGCAGTCCACGAAGTGCTGGGCCTGGCGGCGGAAGCTCCAGTCCCAGTCGCCCATCGGCTGGGAAAGCTCCATCATGTGGCCGCCGCGGTAGATGCGGACGTGGGCCGCGCCCTGCATGAGAAGGGGCGGGGGCGTGAGAATCTCCATCCAGCCGCCCTCGAAGTGGAATTCCATGCCCTCCTCAAAGCCGTAGGCAGATGTAGTACCGCCGACCTCGAAGGTGATGAGCGCATCGCCATAACGCAAGTTGGCAACTTTGGTGCGGTGGCGCAGGTCGGCCCAGGTGACTTCGTAGTCGTCGCCCATAAAATAGCGCAGCAGGTTGACGTTGTGGCTGTGCACGTGGTTGAAGGCGTAGAAGAGACTCTCAAACCCAAGGACGCCACGCCCGAGCTCTTCCGGGAGCCAGTCGGGGCCAAGGTCAGCGACAGGCTTGGTGGCCTGAGGCTCGTCGGTGCGCAGGATGGGGACGATAAGATGCTGATTGGCGGTCCAGTTGCCGCCGAGAAGGCACCACACGCGGCCGCAGATAAGGGCACCCATCTCGCCGGTAGCCACGGTTTCATCCCAGAATCGCTTTGCCCGCTCGACGCCTGTGTCGTAGCGCTTCATAAAGCCCATCATCAGAATCCGGCCCGCGGCATCGGCGGCATCGGCCATGCGCTGGGCCTGCCGGAGCGAGAGGGCCATTGGCTTTTCGGCGAAGACATGCTTGCCGGCCTCCAGGAGGCCGCAGACCACGTCCGGGTTGAACTCTGGCGGCAGGGAGACGACAGCAGCGTCTATTTCCGGGTCGGCAGCCACCTCTTGCCACGAATCATACTCTTGAGGGATGGAGAAACGGCTTGCGACAGCCTCACGCAGTTTGCTTCTTCCACTGGCCAGGCCTATCACCCGGGCTCCTTGGGCTAGCTGGAAGCAGTGTATGTGGGCGGCCTGGGACATGAAACCAGCGCCTATTATGGCAATGCGCAGATCTTCCATCTTTCTTCTCCTCCCTCGGTGCTGGTCGCAGCGGACAGCCTCGCACGGCGACAGGCCTTGTCGTCTTCGCCCAAGGGTGGTAGTCTCCTTCTCGGCCGCGGTTTTCAGGAGCTACAAGGGAGGAACGCACGATGGAAGCGAGGCTAAGGGGCATAGTCACGGCGCTTGCCACGCCACTAAACCGGAACGGCAGCGTGGACGCGGGTGCACTGCGGGCGCTTATAGACTACGTGGTTGAGGGCGGGACTATAGGGATATTCGCGCTCTCATCAACCGGGGAAGGCCCGCTGCTGACTGATGAGGACCGCCAGCGAGTGATTGATGAAGCCGTGGCGGCAGCGGGTGGGAGGATAGCGGTGCTGGTGAATGTCTCGGACACAAGCACACCACGGGCGTTGCGATGGGTTGAGCGGGCTGCGCAAGCTGGCGCGGACTACGTGATGGCAACGCTGCCTTTTTATGCGTGGCATGCAGGACAGCAGATTTTGGATTTCTACCTGGCTTTAGCCGACGCCTCTCCGCTGCCAGTACTGATATATAACTTGCCGGAGTACACCAACGTCAACGTAGATGCAGCCGCGACCGAGAGGCTCGCAGAGCATCCAAACATTGTTGGGGTGAAGGACAGCTCAGCAGATTGGGCGCATTTCCAGGCCGTGCTGACGGTGAAGACACTGCGGCCGGATTTTGTGGTCCTGAACGGCGATGAACGGGCCCTGGCAAGCAGCGTGCTTATGGGAGCGGACGGGGGACTCCTCGGGATAGCGAACATCGCGCCGCGGCTGTGTGTAGAGTGCTTCGAGGCGGCAGCGCGAGGCGACGTGGCTGAGGCCCGGCGCCTGCAGACGGAGCTTACGGATCTCTGCAGGATATACACCACCGCCGATTCAGGGCACGCAGGTGTGAAAGTGGCGTTGAAGCTGATAGGGATAGGGCAGGAGTGGGTGACGCCGCCGCTGCGGCCTGCCAGCGAGGCAGAGCAAGTCGAGGTTGAAAAAATCCTCAGGCGGCACGGACTGCTGTAGGATAGCGCACGGACCGGTCTCCACACTGGAACCTGCGCGTTTTTGCCAGAGTCATAAACCGCGGCATCAAGCGAGGTTGGACCTGTGGGTTGCCCGGTTTTTGGGGTAGTTGGTAGAATGCCGTCGTGACTGTACAGGAGGTCGTCGCGTGAAGCACATCGCTGCAGTCGCAATCCTGGCGGTTTTGGTTGTGGTGTGGTTGTCTGGCTGTGGGGGAGGAGCCGTGGGCCTTGTGGGGGGCGATGGTGAAGACAACTGGGCACCGGGCGACGGCAGTAATAACTACGGCGGGACAGTGCCTGGGGACGGAACGGGTACGGGCGGCGGGACAACGCCACCTTCACCACCTTTCGGCGGGGGTGGTGGTGATGGGACCATTCCGCAGCCGCCCGGTGACGGTGGGTCCTCTGGAGGCGGTAGTGGGTTTCCGCCGGGCGGAGGTAGCGGCACGGGTGGCGGAGACACAGGTGATTTGCAGCCTCCAGCTCCGCCGAATTTGTGAGAAGGCTGGAGAAGAACCGCAGGCATCACGGCCCCTTTGACGGAAGGCGGGTCGGTTGTTAGACTCTGACGAGCGACCAGGCGAAGGCAGCCGTGGTCGCCGTTTTGCCTTTGCCCGCGGGCCATATAGGAGCCTGGGAGTGGTGTCAGGTGCGTCTACTACCGGTGGAAATCCTGGAAAAGCTTTACGGTTCGCGCTACTCCATGGTGGTGGTGGCGGCCAAGCGGGCTATGCGCATCCGGGAAGGGTCGGAGCCACTTGTGGAGACGGACGCGCGCAATCCGTTAACGATAGCACTGCTGGAGCTGGCATCGGGCAAGATTCACCCCGAGAGACCCTCGGAGGAGACAGCGGGGGCGAACAAAGACACGGAGGAGTAATAAATTCGCAGCCAGCAGAGAACCCAAGGTGGAGGGTGAGCGTCGTCGGGAGGGCTGGGTTCGATGAGAGAACGCCCCGATTACTACGCCATCCTCGGCGTAGAGCCGGATGCAAGTCCAGAGGAGATTCGGCGAGCATACCGCCGCCTGGCTCGCCAGTATCACCCCGACGTCAATAACGGCGACCCCGAAGCCGAGGAGCGATTCAAGGCAATTTCGCAAGCCTACCATGTCCTCTCTGATCCTCAGCGGCGTGCCGCCTATGACCGGGGCATACTGAGTGATGATGGCGATTTCGGGGCGGCGAGCGAGACTGTATTTGGCGATTTATTCGACCTGGTTGACGCGGTGTTTGGCGGGGGCTTCGGGGGGCCACGGACTCGCGCACGAAGGCACAGTTCCGTCCGCGGTCAGGACCTGCAAGCCGAAGTGGAGGTCTCCCTCAGGGAAGTTCTCACGGGGGCCCGGCGGCAAGTGACCTATCAGAGGGTTACGCCGTGCGCTGAGTGCGGAGGCAGCGGTGCAGCACCGGGTACCTCGCGGCAGGTTTGCAAGACTTGTGGGGGAGCTGGGCGCGTGCGGTACGTGCAGACAAGCCTCTTCGGCCAGATAAGTACGGTCACCACTTGCCCGGACTGCGGTGGGCGGGGGGACGTGCTGCGAAACCCGTGCGCGGCCTGCGGCGGACGTGGAGCTGCACCAGAAGAGCAGCGAGTCGAGGTAGATATACCGCCTGGCATTGAGGACGGCGCGGTGCTGCAAGTTCCCGGGTACGGGGATTTCCCCCTTGAGCCGGGCGGGCAGCCCGGAGATTTGCTGTTGACTGTCCGAGTGGCTTCCGACCCAAGGTTCCAGCGGCGGGGTCCGGACCTGTTCACTGAGGTCTGGGTCAACGCGGCAGAGGCAGCGCTGGGTAAAAGAGTCACAATAGATGGCGTAGATGGACCGGTGGACGTAGTTATAAAGCCGGGCGTGCAGCCGGGAGAGGAGATTGTCGTGCGGAACAAGGGGCTCGCGGGACGCGGCGGCCGACGTGGCGACCTGCACGTCGTGGTGCGTGTCTTTGTGCCCGCAGCGCAGGGGCGCAAGGAGCAGCACCTTCTTTCGGAACTGGAGAAACTCTGGGCAGACCGCAGGCCGTAGAGGGGAGGGTGCACAGGCGCGAGGAAGGCACCGTGGCGCGGGCAGGAGGGCAGAGTTGGGGAACAGGTGCAGGTAAGGGGCCCCTTCGAGAGTGATTGTTGCAAAACCATCATTTGACGGCTGAGTCGCGCCCGTGCAACAATACTTGTGGGTGCAAATGCATACCGCAGACGCATTATAGGGAGGGCGAGCTAGCCACGGCGAGGGGCGCGGGATCGGGAAACTTGCCGGAGCCTGTCCAGTGGGTGGGCTGGCGGCAGCAAAGAGATGCCCGACCCTCGCGTGACCACAAAGGTCACTTGCCGGCCCTTCGGGGATGCGGCCAATACCAGTGTGCAGCCGCCCTCCCACATCATCTGCCAGGGGGCCGTGGGCGGCCAAGGTAACCTAACTTTGGCCGCCCCGGCCAGTTACAAGCCTGGGGGACCGTACTTGGGCCGCTGCCCTTGACACTCCGACCCGGACGGGTCTCTCTGGCAATTGGTGTCGGCATCATTGCCCATGGCCGCGAGGCTTTGCCCCTGCTGGGCCACACGTTTCAGTGCTGAACCCTAAGACCGCAAAGCACTCCCCGGGGGCGACGGGTCTGACGAAACATTCCCAGGAACACGGACAGTGGGTGGTTATAAGCGTGCGGTGCGCACGAGACAGCGCAGAAGCCGTGCGGGAAAGGCTGCTGCAGATTAGCGGTGGCAGGGGCACCTGGGAGGAGGAAACCGGTGACTGCGTTCTCATCAGGGCTTACGCGTCGCTCGACAGGGACTGGGTATCAACTGTAGCCCGCCTGGCCGACCAGCTCGCGGCGGTGCGCAAGATTTTGGGCGACGTACTGATAGGTGCCCCTGTGGCGCAGGTTATCACCGACGAAGACTGGGCGGAGGCCTGGAAAGCCCACTACGAGCCGGTGGTTGTGGGACGAGTCGTCGTGAAGCCCTCGTGGTGCGGGTTGCCAGAAGACGTCCCCGCTGAAGCGGTCGTAGTAGAGCTGGACCCGCAGATGGCCTTTGGCACCGGCACCCACGCCACCACCCAGCTCGCGCTGCTGGCAATTCAGGAAGTTCTGCGGCCTGGTGACCGGGTAGCCGATGTGGGGACCGGCACAGGGATCCTAGCCATAGCTGCAGCCCTGCTTGGAGCACAGGTTGTCTACGCGACAGACAACGACCCGCTGGCGGTGGCGGCAGCGCGGCAGAACGCGGCGCGGAACGGTGTCCAGGCTGTGATGCGGGTTGAGGAAGCTGAGTACCTCGACGGTGTTCCCGGCGGACTGGACCTTGTAGTGGCCAACATTTCCCCTGTGGCTATCGCTGAGCTATCCCAGCCAGCCGCCGAGCATCTCCGCGCAGGAGGGTACTTTGTGTGCACGGGGTTTACCAAGGCCTCGGAGCGCGAGGTGCGAGACGCCCTCGAGGCCGAGGGCTTTGTTGAAGTGGCACGTCGTGTAGAGGAGCAGTGGGTTTGCCTCAGTTTACTTAAGCCATGAAGCCCCGGCGGTGGAGCGACAGCAACGGTGGGCTTCACTTTCTCCGCCCTCACTCCATGAAGCCATGGCGGTGAGGATGCATCCCGTGCCTTGTTCGGGAGGGTCCCCTGCTGCCTCGGCGCGCTGCTATCTCTTCTGTCCAAAGGCCTTGAGGGCCATGTCGAGGAATTCCCTGTTCGTGCGAGTCTTGCGCAAGCCCTGGATGAGCGTTTCGGTAGCGTCAATAGTCTCCATAGCGGCCATGGCCCTGCGCAACTGAAAGACGGCCTGCAATTCCTCG
>JANZZA010000521.1 GCA_026419655.1 Armatimonadota bacterium
TTTTCGTAAACAGCACGCGCCTTCAGGTCACCGAAACCTTTAAGAATGTGTCGTCGCGGCAAATTGAGTGGAGCATCTGGGACGTTACCCAGGTACCTGGCGCCCTCTCCCCAGGCGAAAAATTCAGCGAGCACGCCCGCATCTACTTCCCAATAAATCCCGATAGTCGCTTCACGGGCGGCTACCGGACCATATCGGATAAGCCCACGAGCCAGTGGCGGGTGGAAAACGGTCTGCTGGAGGTCATCTACAGGCGCGAGACGGGCAAGATTGGGGCGGATTCGGTCGCTGGATGGATTGCCTACGCCGACTGCCAGGCGGCCTTCACATACGCCAAGCGCTTTGAGGTGACGCCGGGCGCAAATTATCCCGACGGCGGATGCACGGTCGAGGTATACACGTCCGGCGACCTGCCATACATGGAAGTGGAAGTGCTCAGTCCCCTCCGCCGTCTGGCTCCGGGGGAAAGCGCGTCCTTTACGCAGAACTGGTACGCCACTCGGCTGGGCGGCCCGATACGGAAGGTCACCGACGAGGCTGCCTTCCGCGACCACCTGGCGGTGAAGCGCGAGGGCAACAAACTGGTAGTGGGCGGGACGCTGGGAGTATTCGCGCCGGGCAAGCTGAAGATTTCACTGGTTGACGAAAGCGACCGGCCTGTGGGGCAAGCGGCAGAGCTGCAAGTCTCACCGGCCAGCACGGTGAAATTGTCTCAGGGTGTGTCAGTGGCACCGGGAGCAAAAGCCGTAAGGGTGAGTCTTGAGCCGACCGGCGGCCAGGCCGTGCAGATAGGCAACTTTGCCGTGCCAGGCGAAGCCACCCAGACCGCCCAGAGCACAGTGGCGGCAACCGCAGTGGCTCCTCGGCCCGCTCGGTCAGCACAGGGCTCAGCAAAGGGGAGACCACAATAGCCCGCCTCATCGCCGGAGCTGTCCACGCAACTCATGGGCCCTGCGCGTGGGGCTGTGTGGCCGTCTGGGACTGTGAGCAGCGCCGCGTGGTGGCCTGGGCCGTGGCGCGGGAGAATATCCCTCTTCCCTATAAACCCGGTCGGCTCGCCTTCTCGGTCTCGCCGCCGATAACGGCGGCGCTGCTAAGGTTGCCCCAGGACGCACACCCGGAAGCCTTAATTGTTCACGGTCATGGCCTTGCTCACCCGCGGCGTTACGGCCTGGCCTGCCACCTGGGAATGCTGCACCGCCTGCCGACGGTTGGGGTGGCCCAGGAGCTGCTGGTCGGGACGCACGATAAGGTTCCTGCCAGGCGCGGAGAGTGGCGCCCTGTCATGCACGACGGCGAGATTGTCGGCGCAGCCCTACGCACTCGTGCAGAGGCCAAGGTTATTTACGTCTCCCCCGGTTGGGGCGTGGACCTTGAGGAAGCCGTCGCCGTAGTAATGCAGGCCACAACGCGCTACCGGTGGCCTGAGCCTGTCCGCCATGCCAGGATGCGGCTGCGCGTGGCTCATCGCAAGCGCCTGCAGGTGATCTGGGGCGCGCCGGTTTCGCACCCCTGACGTCCCTATCACGGACTTCGACGCGGCCGCAAGGCGGCAGAAAGATAGGGCGTTCCGTTTTGCGTGATGATAGATTACGACCGGCAGCGCGCCGCGCGAACGACCGCGCACGAGTCAAGCAACATGAAAAAGTTTGGGAAGGGGGGCTAGAGGAGAACCTTTTCAAAGGGTTTCCCACAGCAGGGGGACCCCCCCTTTGGGCAAAAAGCGGGGTTCCCCCTGCACCCCCTCCCCGTAAATGCTCGTGCTCCCTGGCGGAGGTGCGCAGCGATCAGCACCTGTGGAGCAGGAAATAGCCGCCGCGGGCTGTGGTGCGGATCTTTTTCTGGTGGGCCGGATTTTTAGGGCGCGCGGGAGGGCACCGGCGAGAAGCGCTGGTCGTACGCGCCGCACCAATACCCAAGCCCGGGCCCCGTGGCTTGCCAGCGCGCCGAAAAATCCGGCCCACCACAGTCTAAAAAGTTTGGGAAGGGGGCCCGGGGGAGAACCCTTTTCAAAGGGTTTCCCCCAGCAAAGGTTTTTTCCGTGCCCTGTGCCGCGGGCTGCTGACTCGTGGACCATCGCCGTCCACGACGACTCGGATAGGAAAAGGGAGGCAACAATGGCGGCAGACAAGAGAACTGCGGGCGAAATGCTGCCCGGCGCCAACTACATCGAAATCATAAACCCGGACATCGAGCGGGGCCGGATACGCTTTGCCCTGTTCGACTTCGACGGCACAATCTCCCTAATCCGGGAGGGCTGGCAGGGCGTGATGATTCCCATGATGGTGGAAGTGCTCGCTGAGCTTGGCACCGGCGAGACCCGCGATGAGCTGTACGAGGTTGTGCGGGATTATGTCACGCGCCTGACTGGCAAGCAGACGATCTACCAGATGATTGAGCTCGCCGAGCAAGTAAAGAAGCGCGGCGGCACGCCCAAGGAGCCTCTGGAGTATAAATGGGACTATCTTCGGTTACTGTGGGCGCGGATTGAAGACCGCGTGAAGGGCCTCAAGGAGGGGCGGCTGACGCCAGAGGAGATGTCGGTCCCGGGCTCGCTTGATATGGTGGCGGCGTTGAAGGAACGCGGCGTGACGCTGTATCTTGCCAGCGGAACAGACCGGCCCTATGTGCTCGACGAAGCCGCCTGCCTCGGTCTTAATCCCTATTTCGGCGAGAACATCTACGGCGCCCTCGACGACTATAAGAGCTTTTCCAAAGCCATGCTCATCCAGCGCATAATCGAAGAGCACGACCTGCATGGCAGCGAGTTTGCGGCCTTCGGGGACGGGTTTGTGGAGATAGAAAACGCTAAGGAAGTCGGTGGCATCGCGGTTGGCGTGGCGTCAAATGAGGCCTCGCGCGAGGGAATAGACCAGTGGAAGCGAAACCGGCTCATCGAGGCCGGGGCGGACATAATCATTCCGGACTTTCGCGAATGGCGCCGGCTTATTGCATACCTGTGGGCAGAAGATGAGCCATGCCCTACCGTCAATTCGACCGGAGCCGACTGAAACTACAGCCCCTGGCACAGCGAAAGCATGACCTGGACCTGTCAGCGGTCATGCCGCTTGACGCCGAGGTGCCGTGGCTGGAGAGCCCGGAGCTGGACGCCGTCGCCGACAGGATTGGGGCGGCGCGGCGGCGTGGGGCCGAAGTGTTGCTCCTGATGGGTGCCCACGTCATTCGGCAGGGAAACTCGCGCTTCATCATTGACCTCTTGCGACGTGGTCTGATAACCCTGGTGGCCGGCAACGGTGCTGTGGCCATTCACGATTTCGAGCTGGCTCTCATCGGCGCCACCACCGAAAGCGTCGCCCGCTACATCCGCACCGGCGAGTTCGGATTGTGGCACGAGACCGGCTGGATAAACGACGCCGTGAACGAAGGCGCCAGGCAGGGGCTCGGCTTCGGGGAAGCGGTCGGCAAGATGATAATGGAGAAAGAGTTTCCGTACCGGGACATAAGCGTGCTCGGCCAGGCGTACGAGATGGGGGTGCCGGCCACCATACACGTGGGCATCGGCGCGGACATAATACATGAGCATCCTAACTTCGACGGCGCGGCCGCCGGCGCAGCCTCTTACCGCGATTTTCTCACGCTGGCCGACGCCGTGACGCGGCTTGAAGGCGGCGTGGTGTTGAATTTCGGCACGGCCGTAATGGGGCCGGAGGTTTATCTGAAGGCTCTGAGCATGGCCCGCAACGTCGCGCGCCAGGAGGGCCGTGAGATTGCTCA
>JANZZA010000539.1 GCA_026419655.1 Armatimonadota bacterium
ACAGGACGCTACCGTTATGAGGAGTCAGCCATGACAGCGTGCGACGTGGTCGGGTTAATATCGGCGGCAGCTCTATGGGTCGTCCTGACGGCCTACCACAAGGAGGTCTGGCAACTGCCCCGGGTTGGCCCATGGCTTTTCATCGCCGCCCTGCTGACTTCGGCCCACGTGATGGTCAGCCAAATGCTTGGCGGCACCATGGCCCGTCACCTTTGCCCAGCCCCCCTGCTGATCGGAGCGCAGGCATCCGCCGTCGTGGCTCTCTGGTTGGCCTTTTGGTCCGCACCCCCAAACGCGCTGCGGAAGGATGTTAGCGAGGCTGTGGACGAATAATGGAAGTCTCTAGCCTGATCAGTTTAGTCCTTTGTGTCCCGGGGCTGCTGATAGCCTTGGCCGGCATGGCATCACGCCGGCGGCAATTCCCTGACCCGGCGGCAGTGCTCGCTTCGGCGATGTTCCTGTGGTGCTCGCAGGCCGCCAGCAATCTAGCCGCCCCTGCCCTTGGCCCCGAGGCTGTCCAGCTAGCTAACCACTTGACCACCCTCGTGCCGGCATTGCTTACGATAACGCTCCTGGGCTACATCTACGAATACGCTCTGGCGCGCTGGCGTGAAGCTCAGCGGCATCTGGCGGCGGTACTCGCGGCCGTGCCCTCGGTAGTCGCGGGCCTCGATGACGCCGGCCGGGTGGTGTTCTGCAACCGCGCCAAAGGGCTGGCCGACCTCTCCCCAAACCTGGCCTCCGCTGATGTCAACGTGGCTGAGCGGTTGGGCCTTCGCCCCTGGCCCCCACACACCACCGTCACCGCCGAGCGCACGCTGCGCGGTGCCGAGGGCGTGCCCAGAACCTGGCTCGCCACCGCATGCCCCGTCACTCCACCCCTGCGCGACGGCTCCGTCGGCATTAGCTGCTTCGTGGACATCACCGAACTTCACCAGCTACGCCAGCAAGTAGCCCGCCTGGAACGCCTGGAGACAGCGGGCGTCCTTGCGGCAGGAGTGGCTCATGAACTCAACAATCAGCTTATGGCGATCCTGGTGCACGCCGAAGCTCTCTTTCAGCGCACCGGCGACGACCCCGCCATGCAAGACGCTGCCAGAGTCGTCCTCTCTGCCGCCGGCCGGGCCAGGCGTATGGTCAGCCATCTCACCCGCCTCGCCCACCCGGCAAAGGGCCTCACGATGTCCTGGGTAAACGTCCGCGAGATAGTCGAGGAAACCACCAGGCTGGTGCGACCAGCCCTCGGCCCAGGAGTTATCCTCACGGTTGACTGCAGCACCGACCTGCCGCAGGTCTGGGCCGACCCCGATGCGCTCCACCAGGTGACTCTCAATCTCCTTCTCAACGCCCGCGACGCGGTAGGGGAGAGGGGAAAAATCAGCGTGCGGCTCTATATTACTGCCCACGCCCTACCCGACCGGTATGCCTCGGCGGGCAACAAGGGCGTAATAGAACTCAGCCCTTGCCTGGCCTTAGAAGTAGAAGACGATGGCCCGGGCATGGACCGGGCAGTGGCCCGACAGGTGTTCAGCCCTTTCTTCTCGGCGAAATCTTCCGGTCCCGGCTTGGGGCTGGGACTGGCGGTCTCTTACGCTCTCATATCAGCACACGGCGGCGACATCACGGTGGATTCGGCGCCTGGCCAGGGCGCCAAGTTTACCGTCTTCCTGCCCCTCAAGCCGCGAGCAGGCAACCATGCATCGCGACCCCAGCCGGCCCGTGCTGCCCGCAAAATCCTTCTCGTGGAGGATGAGCGTGCCCTTCTGACAGCCCTTGCCGCCGCCCTCACTTCCCGGGGCTTCACCGTAGCCACCGCCGCCAGCGGGCAGGAAGCCCTCCGCCGCGCGGCCGCTACCGACCACTTCGACGCCCTGGTCCTCGACCTCGTGCTGCCCGACAACGACGGCTTACAGCTAGCCGACACCCTCGCGCCGAAGCACCCAGGCGCCCGCATCTTTCTGGTCACCGCCTACCCCAGCGACTACATACGGGCTGAGGCTGCGCGCCGCGGCATCAAGGTGCTTCCCAAACCCGCGTGCGCAGAGGCCATCTGCGCTGCCCTGGTCCCAGGCACCAGTAAATAAGCCCTCCGCTATGGTCTCCCTCGGTTTGCCAGGAGCCGTGCGGCTGTCGGCTCTATCACCACGGCCACCGAGCCTATCGCCTCTACGGCTCGCAAGGGCCTGGCTGTTCCATCCGGCGCCATTACCATCGTCTCGTCTCGTGCCCCCACTGCTTCCCCCACCACCAGGTCGCCGGCGTGGACCATGACTCCCCTGGCACCCCCGAGGACCTGCGCCTGGAGGCCGCCCAGGACGGAGCCTGGGGGAGGCTGGCGGCCAACCCGCCGCCGGGTGTGACTTCAACCCATATAAGCGCGCCAAGCCGGTCCGCCCATTCGCCAGGCCATACCATTGACCATGAC
>JANZZA010000557.1 GCA_026419655.1 Armatimonadota bacterium
CAGAATCTTCTATACCGCCTGCCCCCTCAATGGCCCAGGCCAGTACATAACTGGCGCCCTCAGCCGCCGTGGCAGCGCCCGTGGTCTGGATGTTCAGCGCCTGAATGCCGACCGCGAAGCGCTCGTCGCGCACCACGCCAACAGTCTCGCCCACCGTCCTGGTGATGGTCGTCCAGAACGGCCCCCAGTCCACCCGTTCAGGCTGAGCGCCATCAACGCCAATAAGCCGGAAAGTCACGTGGGTCGGACGCTCTTTAACCCGTATTGTTGCCGCTGTGCCCTCGCCGTAGCCCAAGCGCAGCGTCCGCGTATCTTTTTCATATTCGGCGGCGACCGGCTCTATACGGCGCCCCTCTATTATCAGGCCAAGTAGCCCGACCATCCGCCCTGACGGCAAAAGCTCCCTCTTTCCCAGCTTGTCATAAAGGCTCGCCACGCGTCCAAATGAATCCAGAAGGATCCGTAGAGCCCCGGCATGAAACTCCACCGGGGCTGCCTTTTCCGCTGCGGCGCTGCTCAGCCAGAGAGTTGTCAGTGCCGCCATGACCATAGTTACCGCTCCTCTGCTTTTTGGGACGGTTTGCGCTCGCCAGCGGTTTTTCGCTGCACAGTTGGCTGGCCCTTTCCCGATGGGCCGGATTTTGCGGCGCGGGACCAAGCCAAAAAGTAGCCCGAGCCCCGACTTGCTTCCAACCATCGCTGCGTCAGCAGGGGGTGGGGCGCCGAAAATATCCCGCCCAGGAGAATGTAAAAAGTTTGGGAAGAGGATATAGGGGGCAACCCCTTTTAAACGGTGTCCCCCAGCAAGGGGGACGCCCGGCTGCATGTCGTGAAACTCTCGTGCAACACCCAGGGTATACCCCAGCAAGGGGAACGCCCCTTTCGGCATATTTCGCCCCGAGTGCTACCAGAACACGCCCGTGCACTGTGCGGCTCCCATCCTGAGCATGCCTGGCAGCTTGCGTCGGGCAAGAAAAAGAGGATTTACCCTGCACCTCTTACCCGCAAATGCTCGCGCTTCCTGGCCGATGGGCGCAGGCACAAGGGCTGCGGCCTCATTGACCACATCGTGGAGGTGTGCGACAATCGCGTCCAATCACATGGCCGCTTTTGCTCCCCGGCGGCAAAGGAGCATTCACATGGCCCACAAACGTTGGGCATTCCTGGTCTTCCTCGGTCTGGCGATGTGCCTTTTGGGTTCCTTGCTCGTGTCACCATCGGCGATTGCGCAGCAGGGTGGCGGCGAGGAGATTCCCGGTCTCAAGTACGTACCCGGCAAGCCCTGGACCCGCATCGTGCCTGACCCTGATGTTTATCAGTGGCAGCCTGTCCAGAGCCGCCCGGGGTACCGCTACCGGGGCATGTTGCCCATGCACCAGCGCTTCTATGACTACGTCCAGGCCAAGCGGCAGGCGGGAAAGGACCTGTCGTGGGCGGACCGGGCGATGATCAGGTGGCTGCAATCCATCCGCCGCTGGCCGGAGGCGCCTGCGCCCAATGAGCTATCGAAAGCCTTTATGAAGTACTTGCGCAATCTCGACCGCGACGAGCTAAACTTTGCCGAAAGCCTGATGTACTCCCAGATCGTGGCGCGTGGCTATTTGCCTCACGACCCACAGCCCAGCGAGACGACCCGCAAACTCATTGAGTACCTCAGCTCTGGTCCCTTCCAGCCACGCAACTGGTTTGAGCGCACTTTCGGCCGCGTGGAGCCCTGGCTGGAGCAGTACGTCGTCTCTAACGGGTATAGCATTGACGCTCCTTCCAGCGGCGGCCCAACCTTCCCGCCGACCGGGGATTTCAACGGCATGCAGATTTCCTATAGCGTTTCGGGAGCTATTCTGGGCGCGCCGCAAGATAGCTATAGCTTTCAGACAAAGCGCGTATTCCGCGGCATACTCCCTGCGGGCCAGCTGACTGTCTCCGGCGTGGCGCGAATGGGTTCCGGCTACGGCGCGGACCTGACCGTCACCGTGTGGGCCGGCGCCAAGAAGGAAGAGTTTAAAGCCTACATCAAGAGCGGCTGGCCCGGATACAACAGCCAGTCCTTCAGCCTCACCGTACCTGTGCCAAAGGGAACGGACTCGGGCGGCTTCACCATCCAGATGGACGGCCGCTATTCGATGGGCGGAGGCTGGCGCGGCCTGAGCGTGGAAGGCTATCTTGAGCGCGACGCGGCCGAGAAGCGTGCAGAACTTGATGCCGCCTGGCGGAAGAAGGTGGAAGAGACTCTCGCAATGCTGGGCTACGAGGATACCCCCGAAGGCCAGGCGCTTAAAGAAATGCGGGCAGCCCTGGAGGGTGGCGACGCCGCCTGGAAGGAGTATGTGGACCGGCAACTGGCCGCCCTTGGCTACGGGGACACGCCCGAGGAGCAGGAGTGCAAAAAGCTCGCCGAAGCCATGGATGCCGGCGGACAGGCATGGGACAGCTACGTAGCGCAGCAACTGGGCACGGGCGGAGGGGCAGAAGGCAGCGAACAAACCGCCGGCCAGCAGCAGGGCAGCCAGGAGCAAGCAAGTGGTCAGGGGCAAGCTGGAGGCCAGGAGCAAGCGGGAGGTCAGGAGCAAGCGGGTGGCCCGGAAGAGGGCGAAGAAGGTGCCGGTGCCCAGGAGCAAGCCGGGCAGCCGCCAGCCACCGGCCAAAACGGGTCCCAGAGCCAGGGCGCTGGCCCGCCCGCGACTGCCAGCCCCCCGCTCCCCGACGTGGGCGGCCTACAGGTGGGCACCTCCACGGCCCAGGGTAAGGTTGAGGGCGCGGCCGACCGATTCCCATCCGCCAGCCGCCTTTCGACGGCCTATGAGTTCGAGAATATGCCCGAAGGCACAGTCGTGACGTGTGTCTGGGCGCAGGACGGAAAGGAAATATTCCGCCGGGAGCGTCCGATTGTCGGCACTGGTTGGGCCTCCTTCAGCATCGCTACCGGCGACGGCAGTAGCCTGCCTAAAGGCCGCTACACGGTCACCCTGAGCATCGGAGACAAGGTTGTCGGGCGGAAAACCATTACCATAGGTGAGTAAAGAGACGGCACAGCCACACCAGTCACGCATCTCCAGGCTCGTAGAGTGGACGGGCTAGCCTGGCAGAAGCTAGATCGAAACGCGACCTGAAGAGCCTCTTCTGGGGGACACCTTTTGAAAAGGGTTATCCCCCAGACGACTTCCCGAAATGTCTACTCCTCCCTGCGGGGGGAGCAGCCGCTAGCACTCCCGCGCACGCAGTAATCCGATCGCGTCCCAGCTACGGCGCGCGCTCGCCCGACTCACTCCTAAGCACAACCGTCCTGCGGCTGCATCGTGGGCAGGAGAGCTAAACCGATTGCGGAAACAGCGTGCATAGATGCACCTGCAGATACTCCGGGGTGCCTCACGTGATGCCGGGCCTGGTCCTAATAGCGGCTGTCTTGTCATTTTCCGAGCCCGTTGACAACTTCGACCTTGGCCCGCCGAGGGGGGCGCGGGCCTGCAACTTTTTCGGCCCGATGGGGGCGTGGAGCGACGGCGCCAGTCATGCGGACTGGGTGCTCCTGCCGGACCCTGTGGCTGGCGGCCGTTTCCTGCGCCTCACCTTCCAGGCCGCCGAAGGCACGGCCGGCTGCGGGCTTTATTTCCTCCTCGGCCCGCAGGACAATGACCTCTCCCCTACTCTCGGTGCCAGGGACCTACGCCACTATTCAGCCCTTTGCCTCCGCCTGAGGGGACAGGTGCCGGAAGGCCAGACGGCGCTCTTGGAGCTGACCGACGCCGACGGCAGAAACGTACGCGCACCATTGCCACGCGCTGCCACTTCCTGGGCTGAGGCCAGCGTGTCTCTGGATGCCTTTGCCCCTATTGACCTTTCGCGCGTGACTAAAATAGCCCTTGTGCTGCCACCATGTGGCGCCGCGTCCCAAGGCCGCCTGGACCTGGACGACCTTGCCCTGACCTGCGCCGAGCCGGAACCTATCTCTGACGACGCGCTCCTGGACCTTATGGAGCGCCGGGCCTGGGAATTCTTCCGGGACGGCTTTCACCCGGTCACGGGCCTGGTGTGGGACAAGGCCTCGACGCCGCACATCTCAAGTATCGCCGCCACAGGCTTTGGCCTGGCTGCCTTACCGGTCGCCGCCCGCCGTGGCTGGCTCCTGCCAGAAAACGCCGTTTCCCTGGCCCGGCGCTGCCTCTCCACTCTCATCGCGGCGCCCCAGAGCGAAGCTCACGACGCCGCCGGCGCCCATGGTTTCTTTTACCACTTCCTTGATGCCCGCACGGGCCGCCGCGCAGGGCAATGTGAAGTTTCCTCCATTGACACGGCCCTGCTCATTGCTGGCGCCCTGACGTGCGGAGAAGGGCTGGCGGAGTTTCCGGGCGGCGCGGAAATAAGAGACATGGCTACCAGCCTGGCTGCGGCTGTCGAGTGGCCATGGATGCTCGACGCCTCGCGGAAGGTCTTCTGGATGGGCTGGCAGCCGGAGCGGGGATTTTTCGGGAGCTGGGACTACTACACCGACGAGGCCCTGCTCATCTCCCTTTTGGCCGTCGGCTCACCCACCCATCCCGTGGCACCGGACGTGGCGTGGGCATGGAAACGCGAACGCGGCTCCTATGGCGGCCAAAATCTCATCCAGACCTACTGCGGCACGATATTCAGCTACCTGTTCTGCAGTCTTTTTGTTGACCTGCGGGGCCGCACGGACCGCCACCCGACTCACCCGGTAGACTGGTGGGCAAATGCCCGCGCCGCGGCTCTGGCCAACCTGGCCTTTTGCCGCGACCAGGCGCAGGAGTTTGTGACCTACCGCAATGGGCGCTTCGGCCTCTCGGCGTGTCTGGCGCCGGGCGAGGCGACCTGGCAGGAGCGCTACGACGGCGATTATGGCGCGCCACCGGCGGCCGTCAGCCCTCACCACGACGGCACCCTTGCCCCTTACGGCGCGGCCATGTGCCTGCCACTTTTTGTGGGCGAGGAGAACCCTGCCCTCACAGCCCTCTGGAGCTTCTGGCGCGACTGCCGCCGCCTGTGGGGGATGTATGGCTTCCACGACGGCTGCAATCTGAGT
>JANZZA010000590.1 GCA_026419655.1 Armatimonadota bacterium
CGTCGGCAGCGTCAGATGTGTATAAGAGACAGCCCTACTGCAGCGCCGTGTAGCCCCTCCCGCGCGCCCAGAATCCGGCCCGCCCAAAACGTAAAAAGTTTGGGAAGGGGGTCTGGGGGGCAACCCTTTTCAAAGGGTTCCCCTCAGACCTGGCCCTTACTCGGACCACACCCCATCGCTGTTGCGCACCAGGACCTTCCAGAAGTACACGCGGTAGCTTTCCAGGGAAGGGCCACCGTAGGGGGCCTGGGTGGCGGAGCTTTCCACGACGCCGCTGTCCCACACGTCGCCGATATTCGCCGCCAGTTTTTCCTCACTGGACGCCACCAGGATGCGGTAGGCTGCCTGGGGGATGTCCTGCGGGTCGTGGTAGGCCCACGAGAACAGCGGGTCGGGCGACGTGACGCCGGCTGGTGCGGCCTGGCCGTTTACTTTGAGGCCTTGAGCGGCGGGGCGCAGCGGCTGGGATTTGGCGAGCTTCCAGCCGTACAGGTGCGGCGAGCGCAGGGCGGCCTGAGCGCGCCGCAGCCAGAACCGCAGCCGGATAGTTTCGGCGGTGATTTCTCTCAGGGGCAGGCCGCGCCAGCGCACCACGTGCTCCACGCTATCAGGCAGGTCGCCACAGTCGGCCTGGCTGAAGCCCGCGATAACGCGCTCGGTTGCGGCGTCAATCACTTCCACCCGCACCGTTCCATCGCGCGGCTCGACGTTGACCACCAGCTCGCGGTCCCAGCTTTCTCCCGGCCGCTGGATGGCCGCCGTCTCGATGAAGCCTTCGGTGGCCCCGGCTGCCAGCTCGTAGTAGGTCTCGCCGTTGTAGCGGATGGTGGCCAGGTTAAGGCCAAGGGCACTGGAGTAGTAGTAAACGCGGCGACTGCCCAGGCGGAAGGTGGTGGTGACCATTAGCTGGTTGCCTTCGCCCGGTACTTCATTGGGCGGCAGGAAGCTGGTGCCGGAGAAAAGTTCCTGCCAGTGGACGCCGTCTTCACTGACGCGCAGGGAGCCGCCGCGCGTACAGAGGGCCACGGTGCTGTCGTCATAGAGGAAGGTCGTGCCGACGTGGTGCTCGAGGGAGCAAAGCGGCCCAATCTCCCGGCCTTCGGGAAGAGGCGCCCACACGCGCCCGTCCGCCGACCGCAGGCCAATGAGCGGCCGGAAGTCCTTTGGTCCTTCGAGGTACCCGAAAAGCATGGACTTGCCGCGGGCGTAGGCCAGGTAGCGGCGGCCCGGGGATTCGGTGTGTGGGTCGTACAGCACGCCGAAGGAGGCGTCGC
>JANZZA010000427.1 GCA_026419655.1 Armatimonadota bacterium
CAACCGCTGGCCTGATTTTCGAAGCCAGGATTGGCAAGAAGGTTGTGCTCAGACTCCGCGGCAAAAGCTTGCAAACAAACGCACAACAACAGCACGTGCACTGGTTCCCTCACCTCGCCGGGAACGAAAACCACCGCGCGCCCTCGAGGACTCGCCCGATTACTGAAACTCAACCCCCTTTGGCAGAGGGGGCAGTCGGTTCCACGGCTCCGCCACGGGGGCACGAGTGTTTACGGCCAATGGATTCACGGAAAACCCCCCTTGTCATGCCCGAGGTAACCTTACGACTGGCGGACAGTATACGAGGCACACACTCCGCAAGCAGCTTCCTGCAGCACAAGCCCCAAAAGGTCTGCCCGAGGGAGCCATGCTGATTCAACCCTTTGAAAAGGATTGTCCCCCAGGCCCAGTTCCCAAATTTTCTCGTGCTGCTTCCGCCATGCACGCTGCTTACCGTGCTTCGGTTGCGGCTGTAATCGCCAGAAGCGCCGGTGTGCCCCAATGGCTGCCATCCGGCCCGCCGGCCATGTCTATGGCTGCTATCTCCACTTCAGGCCGGGGGTTGTTCCATTGCATCTGGTAGACCACGGCCTGGTCGCCGCTTGCGTCGCCAGGAAAAGGCGCGGCCCAAGCCACTGACGCATGTTTTAGTCCCGCCGGCGTCTTTTGTACCCAGTGGCCCACTCCTTCGCCGTAGTGCACCGGTACCTGAGTCGTTTGCCCGTCTGCGTAATGAATGACATAGCTGAACAGCACCGGCGGCTGGTCGTCGGGTTTCTGCGGCTTCCATTCGGCCACCTGGTTGAAGGTGTGCAGGAAGAACAATGCATCCGCGCGGCGGGCTACCGGCAAGCCCCTTACTTCCTGCGGCAGGGCACCTTTGGCTCCTGGCCCGGCCAGCATTATGCAAGACGGCAGCGGCGAGGTCTTGAAGTCCCGAATCACATACCGCACACCGCCCAGGGTCACGTCGCCCACGGGGAAGTGACTGAGGTCCCGCTCGCCTTCGTACCAGCCGCGGTCTCTCGTCAGGTACTGGTTGCAGCGCTCCTCGAGGGGCACAGGGTCGAACTTCATGTTGGCAGTGCTCAGCACGCGCCCGCCCGCGAAAGGCGCATGCAGATTGCGCAGCAGCGCCGTAACTATAGCCCGCTTTTTCTGTGCGTTTTCGGGCACCGGCTCGCTGTCTTTGACGTTAAGCTGGCAGAGAACCAGGCCGCCCTTGCCCATGTTGTACTTGACCAGCCCGCCGATGTTCAGAAGCGGCGTGACCTTCTTTTGCCAATCGGGCGACCGGGAGACGTAAATCCAGATGTTGTCTATGCCTGTTGTCTGGCCGGGCTTGTCGAAGTCCGCGAGCTCGATTGTAAGAGTTCTGTTCACTTGCCTGGGCGGCAGGTCGAAGTCCTGGCGCTCGCCGACGGGCTTCGT